>JAYTWN010000066.1:0-7360 GCA_043743435.1 Acidimicrobiia bacterium | reverse complement strand
TCGTGTTCGTCCGCAACTCAACGGCACGGATACAGCGCACCTCATGACCAAGATCAATGGGCGCCAAAGGGGGCATCGACGCATTGCACGCCTCAGTGGCATGGGCACAACGAAGCGCGAACGAACAACCACCGGGGCGTTTCCCGGGGGCAGGAGCACGGCCCGGAAGCCCAATGATGGCGTTGCCACCACCGATATCTGGAGCGGCCGCCACGAGATGGCGAGTGTAGGGATGAGCGGGGTTGGTAAAGATAGCGTGCGTTGGCCCGTGTTCTACGACCCGACCGGCGTACATAACGGCGACATCGTCGGCCAAGTCGGCGACAACGGCGAGATCGTGAGTGATGTATAGCGCAGCAACCTGATGAAGTTGCGCCAATGAACGAACCGTTGCCAGCACGTGAGCCTGGGTGGTTACATCAAGACCCGTGGTTGGCTCATCGAGCACGATCACCGCAGGGCGACACGCGAACGACATAGCCAAAGCCACGCGTTGCTGTTGCCCACCGGAAAGTTGGTGGGGATAGCGTTGCAAAAACTCGGCATCGGTGGGAAGCAGTACCTCTTCCATCATTTCGATGATGCGCGCATCTTTGGTTTGAGGCCGGTCTACTGTGCCCACAAAGTTGTGGACTTCCAACACTTCGCGCAGCTGCGTGCCGATACGCAACGCAGGATTCAACGAAGACGCCGGATCCTGGGGAACATAGGTGACGCTGCCCCCGCGAACCAAGCGAAGCGCTTCAGCGGAAAGCGAAAGCATGTCGACGTTTTCGCCGCAGCTCACATTACCTGCCGCAAGGGTAACGCCACGTCGAGCGTGGCCGAGAACCGCTAAACCGACGGTGGTTTTCCCGGAGCCTGATTCGCCAACGAGACCGAGTACTTTGCCCGGAGGAATGACGAGATCAACCTCGTCGACAATATCGTGACCGGTGGCTGAGACTTCAAGGCGAAGTCCGCGCATTTGCATGCCGCTCATACTTCGGCCTTTCCTCGGTCGACGCCAGCGATGGCGCGAGTTAGTCCATCAGCGATTAGTCCCATGCCAATGGTGAGCAACGCGATGGCAAACACGGGCAGGACGACGGGCCACGGCTGGATAGCAATCGTTCCGCCATTTTCTTGCACCATCAAACCCCAGTTGGCTATCCCCAGTCGAGGGGTAAAGCCAAGAAACGCCAGTGAAGCGATAAGGCCAATGGCAAAGGTAAAGCGAAGGTTGGCTTCCACAAGCAGTGGTGCCGTCACGTTGGGGAGCACCTCAGAAAACAGCACCCGCAGCCGTTTCTCGCCAATGGCGTCGGCTGCCCCAATGAAATCGCGCTCTACAACGCTCAGTGCAGCTCCGCGGATTACGCGGGCTACACGAGGAACGGTCGTGAGGCCAATGGTAAGTATAATTACTATTGGTCGCGGATCGAACATGGCAATCACGAGTAGCGAAAGCAAGATTTGCGGAAAGGCCAGAAACGTGTCGAGGATGCGCATCACCACTTCGTCTGCTCGGCCTCGAACATAAGCAGCCGTCATTCCCAGAAAAGCCCCAAGCCCCACACCAAGGACGGTCGAGAAGAAGGCCATCACGATGATGGACCTACCTCCATGGAGGAAGCGCGACACCACGTCGTATCCTCCATTATCGGTACCTAACAACAGACCTTTGACGTGTCGTGCTGAAGTTGATGCACCGTCAATGTATTGCTCTGAACCATGGGGGGAGAAGTACGGCCCGATGATGGCAAACCCTAAGATCACCAGGGCAATGAGCGCTCCGATTTTTGTTCGACCCAGCCCCCAAGCCGTGCGCAACAAGCCGGGTGGTCGCTTTGGAGCCGAGAGTGTCGAGTCGATCGGGGCCGCAATCGCCGAAAGGTTCGTTGCTGGTGACGCACTCATGTCAACCTCGTACGCAACCGTGGCGTTACCAGCACGGTGGCAATATCGGCAAGAAGATTGGTCACCACGTAGACCGCTGCGATGGTGAGGGCGAGAAGCTGGATCACCGGTAGGTTTCGAGCACGAACCGCCTCAGAAAGCGCTTGGCCGATGCCGGGGAAATTGAAGAGCCGTTCCACGATGATGATACCGCCGGCCAGGTAGGCGAGATTGAGCGCAATAACTTGGAAAACCGGTCCAACGGCATTGGGAAATGCATGACGCCACACCACAGTTTTCTCGGGCATGCCCTTCAAGCGAGCCATTTCGATGTAGTCGCTTTCCAATACTTCGATAATGGAAGCGCGCATAGTACGCGAAACGTAGGGAATCACGCCAAGCGACAGGGTAACGATGGGAAGGATCAATTCCTTTGGATGCGCCCAGGGGCTATCGCCCGGCGAAAGGATCACGGCTCCAGGAAGAAGATGAGTAACGAACGTAGAGAAAACAATGATCAGAAACGTGCCGAGAACAAACTCGGGAACTGCGGCAAGCAACAACATCACCACCGAAGAAGTGTTGTCGAATTTTTTGTCACGTTTAAGCCCGGCATAGGTGCCAAGCAGTATCGAGAGAGGAATCGAGATGATGCCTGCCGCAAACAGCAAGAACAGGGTGGCGCCTATGCGCGGCCCGCTGTCTTTCCAAACGGCTGGGGCCTGATCTATTTGCGCCGGAAAATACGATTTTCCAAAATCACCCCGCACGACACCGCTTAGCCAGTGACCGTATTGGTAAGGCAGCGATCGGTCAAGGCCGTGATCAACATCGAATTTTTGAATGCTTGCGGCGTCGGCGTCACGGCCAAGCACGAGCTTGCCCGGGTTCGACGGGAGGGCCTGCGTTACCGCGAAAATCAGCAGTGAAACCACGAGCAGCGTAAGGATGCCGAAGAGCACGCGCTTGAGTAAAAACTTCAAAATAGGAACAGACAACGTCACTCCAACAAATATGTGTACTTACACAAAGGGCAAGGTTGGGCTGCCTCGGGCATGTCGTTTTCACGAGATTGCCGTTGACAGCCCAACCATGAACCAAACAAAGAGGTTTTACTTGAAGGAAAGGTTCTGGAAACCACGACCGTAATAATCGAGGTTCAGCTGGCTCGCACGTTGCACGGCACCCTGCAATTTGTCCGTGAACGCATCAGCGAAGGCGTTAAACACGGGAATGATCTCGTGTCCATCTTCCCAGTCCCACTTCTGCAGCTGCTTAATGAGCACCAAACGCTTGGCATCATCGGGCTCGGCAACGGCCTTCAGATATGCCTCGTTGTAAGCAGGGTTGGCCTTCTCGTAGTTGCCCTCGCCATAGCCAATTCCGGCGCCAATTTGTGCAAGGTAGGCACGTGGCGACCAGAAGTCGGTATAGATCGGCACCTTTGTGTACACGGTGTCCCAGTACGTGGAATCCATAGCTTTCGCTGTGGCCTTCACTACACCGTTGGTGAGCTTGCACTGCTCGGCAAACGCTTGAGCAAGCGGAATAAGCCCACCGGTGTCATCAGGGGCTGGCAACTCAAACTCAAGCGGCTTGTCGGCGGTGAAGCCAGCTTCTTTCAAAAGTGCCACGGCCTTTGGGATGTCCTGCACACGTTGCGGGAACTTGTTGGCGTCGTAGTTCGGGTCGATGAAGCCCCACTGGTCATTGGCGATCGTGCCGTGTCCTTGCAGTGCACGTTCAAGAATTTGCGGACGATCAATGATCAAGCGCATGGCCTGGCGAACCTTGGGATTGTCAAACGGGGCCTTCAATGCGTCCATAGCAATGCACAACCAGCCGCCGCCAACCGTTTCGTTGACCTTGATTCCCGCCGTAGCCTTGAGGGCATTGACATCACTCAAGGCAATGTCAACGGCAGCATCAATCTGACCGGAGCGCAGCGCATTGGTGAGGGCCGGCTTGTCGGCGAAGTCGATGATGCGGACCTCGTCAAATACTGGCTTGCCTTTGGTGCGGTAATTCAGGTTCTTGGTGTGAACGCTTTCACGGCCTGGGGTGAAGCTTTTCAGAACGTATGGGCCGGTGCCGCTTCCACCCGACTTGTAGCCGACGGGAACCATCGTGAAGGTGTAGTTCGACAGGGTTGCCTGGAACCCAACCAAAGGCTTGAGCAGGTTCACTTCAAGGGTGAGATCATCAATTTTCTTATAGCCGGCATCGGTAAAGTCGATGAAATCCTTGAGGGCCTTGTACGAGGGCAGCGCAAGATCTGGATTGACCAGGCGTTGAATCGAGTACTTGACCGAGTCAGCATTGAGCTTCGAACCATCGTGGAACTTGACGCCCTTCTTGACCTTGATCACGTACTGCGAAAGGCTCTTCTGCGTGAAGCTCTCGGCGAGACCGTACTGGTTGCTCGGGAGGAACTTGTCATCAAAGGCAAAAAGTCCTTCGAATCCCGCTACCAAACGAGCCTGATCGGCTTTGGTAAGGATCTTTTGGCCGTCGATGATGTCGTTGGTAGAACCAACCACGCCCACGCGGAGCGTTCCACCTTTTTTCGCTTTGGCTTTCGCCGTGGCGGCCGACGCGACCGTAGGAAAACCCACAAGTCCGGTGGTCACCACAAAGGCGCCAGCGCCCTTAAGGAGATCGCGCCGCGTGATGCCTGATGGCGTTGAACTCGCTCGAAGTTCGTTTGTCATAGTTCCCCCTGCTGTTGATTGATAGTGAAGCAACGAACTACCGAGTTTTGACCCGGTAACCACATTGCAGCCAGCGTCCTGAGACAAGTTTTAGGTTTAAGAACTCGAAAGCTCCCGGAACCAGTTCTCGTCCCACTACGCGCGGACGATGCGTAAGTTAGCGTGCTTCGCCTTCACCGGCCAGAGCAACACCCATCAATTCACCGAAAAGACCTCAGCTGGACGTGTTGACTCTCTCAAAGTAACCACAGAGAGCCAAACAGGAAAATTTCATCGACTTTTGAACCGAGGTTTGGTCAACCGAGACCTTCAGCTGTTCGGCCCAAAGCCGAAACCTTCGCGTTAGTTTCCAGTCGCTGGCGAAACACTTCGGTCACTAACCCAGTTGCCGTGAAAGCCATAGGGAACACGCTGCGGCAAGGGCACTTCGGCGATTGGTCCACGAGCGAGGTCTTGTGCGTCTAAAACCACAAAGCTGGCCGAGGAGCAATCGCTGGCGTGTTTAAAAGCCAAGAGATAGCCATCATCTTCTGCAGTTGCACCCTCACGAGCCACGAAAACCGCTTCTCCTGCACCAAACCCTTGGCCGTAGTCATAGGACCAACGTTCACCGGTCACCAGGTCATGCTTCAGCGTCGCCCCGTAGGAGCCCGGGGAGATTTGGCCGGCGTATCCGAATCGATATTCTTGCCCTCCAACGTTGTGGGCATGGCGGGGAAATTCCTGAGCAGACGCATCGATCACCGTGACTGAACTTCGACGCTGCGCGGGGTACAACTCCCATCGTTCCAACCGAGGTAGCGAATCACCAAATGGACCGAGTCGATCGGTATCGAAAATTCGATCATACGTACAGATATCAATAACGACGGAGCCATCGGAACGATCATAAGCATTCATGGGGTGGAAGGCGTAGCACAGAGGTACGTCGATCCAAACGATGTCAGCAGCCGAACCGGTTCGCGGCAACAGGCCAACCCGAGCGCCGTAATCAGGATTCCATCGCAGAGGAAATCGGGTTCCGCTCATGGCCAAATCGATGTCGACGGTGACAGGTAGGTCATAAATCACGGCGTACTTTGCCGTAAGCGACATGTCGTGCACCATGGACATTCCCATGGGGATATCGACCGTGTGTTTCACTCGCCCGTCAGTTCCTACGACCACATACTGTGTGTGGTCAAACCACTTTCCCCAGGCGTAGCCAACAGCATGCATTTCGCCGGTTGCAGGATCCACTTTGGGGTGTGCGGAGAACGGTCCGGGAAGCGTCCCAAAGAAGTCATTGCGGGCCACGGTTTCAAGTTCGTAGGTGAGTTCCACTGGCGCGCCACCGGCTTCAACCATGGCCCAGGTGGTTCCGGCAAATCCACCTACGTTGGTGTTGGCACCGCTGGGTGAGCCGTTGAAGTTTGGGCCGGTGATAGGGCGACCAAGATTTGAGGCGACCGAATCAGAACCCACGTAACGATTCCGGAACCATTTAGCTTTCCCGTCGCCCAGCGCAATGCCGTGCACCATACCGTCACCCAGGAACCAGTGGTAAGTATCGGGGTTCGCCTCGTCAATTGGGTTCGGGCCGTTGCGCAGGTAGCGCCCGTTGAGGTCTTTGGGGAGCTCGCCAATCACCGGGAGATCCGTTGCGGTTACCTCGTTGGCAACCGGGGCGAAGTTATTTTCCAAGTACGCGTTCATATTGAGATCTTTCGGTAGAGGACATAACGAGCAAGCCATAACGGCGTTATACGCATAACAATGTAATAGTCTGAGAGCAATGTCAACGGAAAGTTCGCAACGTCGCGACGAGATCTTGGCCGCGGCCCTCGAAATCCTCGCCACGCACGGGCACGAAGCGCTCACCGTTCGACGGGTGGCAACCGCGGCAAACTGCTCCACCATTGGCGTCTACACCTGGTTTGGGGGCAAAGATGGCCTGGTAGACGCCATCCTGATCGACGGTTTCACCAGCTTTTGCGAAGCACTGCGAAAAGCCAAGCGCGGACGGGGACCACTCGGTTTACTCATGGGGCAAGGTCGTGCCTATCGGGCTTGGGCGTTGGCGCATCCCACCTCATACCGAGTGATGTTTATGAACGTGGTTCCCGGCCACACCCCCAGCGACGAAGCAATCGTGGCCGGCACAGAATCCTTCACGATTTTGCGGAACGAAGTGCAAGCTTGTCGCCAGCGTGGCGAAATCACCTCAGACGATCTCGATGCCGTGGCCATGACCGTTTGGGGTTTGGCGCATGGGCTGGTTTCCATCGAGATAAGTAGCGCTCAACCTCACGATTTGGCCCAGCAAAACTCGCTTCACAATCGCTCGTTCGATCTGGCCCTGCAGGCCTGTGGGCAAGGGCTACTGGTCGTCGAAAAATAGTCGCCTGCCCAGCTTTTACTACGCCTCCTTGACTAGCCGGCTTGCCTGCTTGTCTGCTTGCCTTGACCACCCGCCTTGACTCTGGCTGGGTTAGGGGATTCGCTTGAAACTATCGACAACGATAAATGTTGCGGTCGAGCGAGCGAAACGCTTTTCACCATCAAAAGCTTCGGCTTCAAAAAACTGTTTTCTTCCTTCAACTCCCACGAGCCAAGCACGAAGTTCGACAGGACGGTTGAGCGGAGTTGGTCCTTCGTAGCGGACAGTGATTTCCCCGGTAAAAGCTCTCCTTTCCAGCAACTGATTCAGGAATCCAAACAGATCATCAAATGTTGCCGCCAAAACGCCACCGTGCACGCGACCAGGGGCACCCTCATGGGCGGATCGGAAG
>JAYTWN010000065.1:0-16626 GCA_043743435.1 Acidimicrobiia bacterium | reverse complement strand
CTATCGAGCGCAGCACAACGCTTTTCGCCACGGCGTTAGCCAGACGCCAAACCGGGTAGCCCTCAATTCCGCCTATCGGGGCGGCTTCTCAGCTTAGTTAAAGCGGGTGCTTAACCAATCGACGATGATGTCGGCCGCCTCGATGCGTGAGCCTTCGAGGTAGTGCAAGGCGCCTTTCATTTCCACATAGGTGGTGTCCTGTGCTCCAGCAGCGTCACGGATTTCGAGCGCCTCGCGGATGCGGATTTCGGTATCGGCGGTGGGGTGCAGAATTAGCGTCGGCACCGTTACGTTTGGCATGGTGTCGGCGAGTTTGGCATGTGATGAGAGAGCCGACCAGGTGGAGAGCCAACCCCGCGCCGTCATCGAACGGGCCAATCCGCCACGCCCGTAGTTGGCATCAAAGGGATCGGGGAAGGCAAAGAGCGAACCCATGGGGCGCTCGTCGGCTTCGATGGACAGGTCCAAGTACACCGGATCGGCAAGGGTGCGGTAGGTGATCATGTACTTGGTGTGCACGGCACGTTGCCGCGCGTCACGGTACGCACGAAGGTCTGTGGACATATCGATGCCGGAGAGTGATCGATGCGAGGCAAGGGAATCGGCGATAGAGGCTTTGGCGATAACGTCGATGCGGGCGATACGTGCAATTTGAGCGTCACGGTAACGGGCCAGCCATGCACGATCATAGGTAACGGGGTTGGGCCAGGGTTTCCAACCGTTGTCGGGGTTGTACATATCGAGTTCGGGGTCAACACCAAACGGATCGTCTTCGCTGATTACCGAAGGGTCGATCACGTGACCCATGAACACGCCTTCGCCGGGATGCGCAGCAACGCCAATCCAACCGTCGCCGCATCCGGTGTCTTTTTGGGCCAACGCCATGAGCGACCCGCCTCCGGAGTTACCCAGAAGCATTACGTGTTCGTAGCCTCGGCGGCGCATCTCGTCGGCAGCGGCTTTCACGTCGACCACACAGAGGTCATGCAGGCAATCGGTATCGTTGTTGAGGTAGCGAGTGGCGAATCCGAACGTTGCGTACCCGGCGGCGGCCAACAACGGACACGCGTAATGCACCGAGAAATCGCCACGAGGGTGGGTGAGGATGATTGCGGTTTTTTTCTCGGGAACACCAGCTGGCGCTCGCCACAGGATCCCGCGCACCAACGCCTTATCCGGGGTCACGATACGAATTGATTCGCGGGGTATCTCGACGCCGGGATCGTCTTGGGGCAGTGGATAAAAACCTAAACCGAACGGACGCTCAAAACCCATGTGATGTGGCACTTCCACGTTCTATCACCGGTCACAACCTTTTGCTTAGTGGGTGCGCCTCCGGCATCGTCGCTCTTCCCGGGCGAGACCCGTTGGGACCACTTGGCAGACATTTGGCGACCGTTTACCCGCTGTGAAAGAGTTGACGCATGTTCATTTTTCTTAGCGTGCTTACCGGATTCATAACTCTCGTTTGTGTTGGTTCCAGCGTTGCCGATTGGAAAAAAGATCCGCGGATCATAGAGTCGATGGATCGGATGAAGGTACCTGTCGGGCTTATCCCTGCGCTCCCTCTGCTCAAGATGGCGGGAGCCACCGGCATTGTGCTGGGGCTTTGGAGCAAGCCGTTGGGTATTGCCGCGGCTATTGGCCTGGTGTTGTACTTCGTCGGCGCCGTGTTCTTTCACCTGCGAGCTAAAGATCCCGTTAAGGAGACCGCCCCAGCCGTGCTCATGTTGATCATCTGCGCGCTTATTACTATTCTGCAAATCGGGCGTTAACGCTCAACCAAGAAGTCTTTGGACCCCGGTTTAGGCCCGCAGAGTTGTTGGGAACGGAGGAACTCGTCGGGTTTTCTCTGCGAGTCGAACACCGCTGAGCGCTACCTTTGAAAGGGTGAGTGCCAAGCGAGTGATTTTGATGTTGAAGCTTGTGGCGGCCATGCTTTCGAGCGGGTATGGGTTGATGTTCGCCCTTACCGCCAAGCTGCGTGATGCGTACGGGCTTTCCTCGTCGATGATTGGCTGGATTGTTGGCGTGGGATTCTTTACCTCGTTTGCTGCGCAGATTCTGGTGGCGCCCATGGCCGATCGTGGGCATGCTCGCTCCTTGCTACTGGGTGGCATCGGGGCCAACGTGGCGGGGATTGCCGTGATGGGTGCGTCGTCGGGCGCTACTGGATTGCTTAGCGGACGGGCGCTGATGGGGGTTGGTATAGGGTCCGCGTATCCGGCGATCCGTCGGGCCATTGCCCTGGCAGATCCCGAAAATGTTGGCAAGAACCAAGGTGGACTGCTTTCCTACGATGTCGCCGGCTTTCTTTGCGGGCCAGCGATTGCCGCAGTGTTGGTTGGGCCGCTCGGTTTACGGTTGCCATTCTACGGAATCGCTGCGGTGATCGCACTCAGTATCGCGTTTGTTGCGCGGCTCCATCTCGATGAACGCAACGCCGATGGTTCCGAGGCCAACGCTCTTGTTCGCGGTCCAAGTACCGTTCCAAGGTTTGCCCTTGGCCTGTTGAAGTTCCGGTGGATGCAATCGTCGTGCTGTTACGGCATCGCATTTTTCATCATGATCGGCGTGTTTGATTCATTGTGGGCGTTACGCGTTAAAGATATGCACGCAGCCTATGGTTACACCACGGTCGGGATAATTGTGTTTGCGTTACCCTTGGTGTTTCTTGGCGAACGCGGAGGCGAGTTCATTGAGCGTCGCGGCCCGTTTGTTACCGGGGCCGCAGGGTTGTTGGTGGGCGCGCTCTTCGTGACGCTGTACGGTTCGATCGCCGTGCCGCAGATGTTGATCTTGATTGGCGTCTTTCATGCCATCAACGATTCGTTTACGGCCTCCAGCGCCGCCGTTGCGGTCACGCTGACCGCGCCGGTTGATCAACTCGCTGGGGCGCAGGGACTTCTTGGCGGTATGCAGACGCTTACCGGAGGCTTGGCGGCGGTTGCTTCAGCGTCGGCGTATGAGTCCTTTGGTCCTGTGCGCGCCTACAGTTCAGCCTCGATCATCATGTTGGGGTTCGTCGCCCTTGGTTGGTTCCGCGCCGGGGAGTTCCGCTCGGTTCGCAAAGGTGATGAACCTCGCTCCGAGATTGGCGTGCCGGGGCTGGTCGTCGGTTCGTGACGAGCAAGCCAGTTACTGGGCTGTGGAAGCCATCCGAGTGAAGACAGGGCGAAGATCGGTGGATTGAGTTTTGTCGTAGCGGTAGCCCATGCCATCGAAGTTGATGAGGGATTTGCGTGAGGTAATACGTTCACGTATGATCCAAGCCGACATCACGCCTCGGGCACGTTTGGCAAAGAAGCTGATGATTTTGGGATTACCGGATTTATCGGCATCGTAAAAGGCTGGAGCGATCACTGGAGCATCGAGCTTGGCGGGTTTAACTGAACCAAAATATTCCGTCGACGCCAAGTTGACCAACACTGCGTCGCCAGGTGATTCGCTTAGGGCTTCACGAAGGGAATCGGTGATGGTGTCACCCCAGAAACCGTAAAGATCTTTACCCATTTTGGTAGCCAGTTTGGTGCCCATTTCCAAACGGTAGGGCATCATTAGATCAAGCGGACGGAGCACACCGTAGAGGCCCGACAGGATTCGGAGTGTCTTCTGTGCGTGGGTGTAGTCGCGTTCCGAGAAGGAGTTGCGGGCATCCATCCCGTCGTACACATCCCCGTTGAAAGCAAGCAAAGCAGCACGGGAGTTTTTCCGGGTGAAGTTCGGATCCCAATCGTGGAAGCGCTCAAAATTGAGCTGCGCCAGAGTTGGGGAGATATCCATCAATTTGGCAATCTGCTCGGGAGTTTTCGTGCGCATCACTTCGATCAGCTCAGCGGAGCGATCAAGATGTACGGGCTCGGTGAACTTCTTCGTCGCTAGGGGCGATTCGTAGTCGAGGGATTTGGCGGGCGAAACAACAATCAGCACCTTCCTAGTTTTACCCATGGGACGGCAATAGGTGGACTTAGCGCATGAGGAAAGCCAACAGAGCGAGAGAATTTGATCAGCCCGAGGCGGTGGCAACTTTGGGTTTCACCCGAGGCACCGTGATTTTGGGCGGTACCAGTGACTGGATGTTTGCGGCCCACAAATCGGCAGGAAAGAGCTGTTGCATAGCTTCCATATCCCCACGGATTTCAGCAGCGCGCCCGGTTGCCAGCAAGGTTGCCAGTTCTTCTCGGAGTTCCACCAAGAAGGTGTTCAATTTTTCCGGTTCGCTCGCTCTTGTCGCTGCGAGTTTCGCGGTAAAAACGGCAGGCAGGGCTTCAGTGATGACATGCTGCTCCCGTTCAGATTCATACCCAACAACTTCGCGAAGTTCGATGGCCTTCGGTGGAGCTACGCGAGCGAACAGACTCGCGCTGGCCAACACTGGATCACAGATTGAACAAAGCTGGTCTCCAAGCGTGCCACCCGGTGATCCAAGCGCGTAGGTGTTGTAGAGCGCCAAGGCTCCAGGGGAAAGCACCGGCTTCAGCGAAGCTACTTCTGCAACGACAAATGTAGCGATATAGCTAGCGCACCCAGATTGCAGCACGTAGTCAATCTCCGGATCACTTTCGGCGCACAGTGACTGCGCCACGAGGATTTGGGTGCCCGGAACCATTGATCGATCTACGGTGCCAGTGTCATCGTCGACGATGGAATCCGCCTCGTAGCCCGAAGTATGAATATGCAGCCGTTGCCCAGGAAACAGCAGTGGGTCTGGGCCGAGCCAGCGATCAGAACCCACGCTGCCACTCGGGCCAGTGCTCCAAGGTCGTCCACCAAAGTTCATCACTCCCGTTACGTTTCCGTCGCCGTCGAAGAGTTTCGTCCATTCCTTGGTTCGACTCGGAACGTTGATCCAAAAGCGCCAGTCACCGTCACCGCGACCTAACCCGTCGCCATCGTCGAGAACGTCGAGTTTTGTGAATTTCACGCGGAAAGCTTTTGCCTGCCAATTGTCGGGGGATGGATAGGCCCATGCCGCGCGAATTCGGTATCGGTAATCACCTTGATCACCATTGGAAAAGTCGAGCGTAACGTGCAAAGAACCGGGTAGAACGGAAATTTTGGGGGCCGGACCCGATGCACCCACTCCGTCTACAGCCGTTGCTTCTACGAATAACGGAACCGGCTGTTTACCCGCTTGGGATGGGTTTGGCGGCAGGAAAATGTCAAACTCGTAGGGACTGGGCCTTTGGATTTGGTGTGGTCCTTTGATACAGGAACCCGTGAGAAATTTGGGCTGCGCTTGCTGTCCAAACTTCGGATTCATGATGGCTGCTTGGTGGAGACCTGTGGAACTGCAATTTGATGTGATCTCGCCCGCATTGGGATGAAAATAGATGATCGTGTCGATACCGGGAACGGTTACGCCCCGCCCGACGCCGGAAGGCAACCCCTCAAATTTAGCGGTCTGCGGGATTTCGATGGCACGAGCCCTTGACACAGCGATTCCCACAGGCGGATGAATTTCTGTTCCGAAGTCATGTCCGCAGTCAAGAACATGAAATCCCCATATGGCCACACGGTCTCCAACCGATGGGCGAACTTCTTCTGGAAAATGATTCGTTTCCCATTCAATTTCGACGTCATTATGACCTGGCTCACTCAGGTTGCGGTACAGCGGATCAGGCACAACATGGGCATTTGCATCCTGACTGTCGTGGTTCATTGGACTGTCTTTGCGGCTTACCCGCCCGGCGTTCACGGTGCCTTGCAGCAGGCGGTAATCCTGCGGACCGGTAAAGGGAGTCACCGGCACCCATTGCGGATCTACGATCCCCCCACCGTCTGCACACTTCGTGCTCTTGTCAGCGATGGGCAGTCGATCGGTGTGGGGTTCAAGTGGGACGACCGGCTCGGTCTTGGGTGATGGGGCCAGACGTGCAACGGCAGAAAGGCGAAAGGTGCTGGTGGCTGGAAGTACGTTTGGGTAGTCGGCACCGCAGTGCTTCGCACAAGTACGGATCGTTACTACGTAGTCACCCAAAACATCAGGCGTAAATGTTGCTCCGTTCGACGGGCCTCCGCTGATCGTTGCGCTACTACCCGAAGGCGGCGTGAGCGAAAACTTAGACGGGACGTTGGTGCGTGAAGCTTCGCAATTCGGTTCGACGGTTTGGATAGCTGCTTGGGTGTCCACTCCGAGAACTGTGTTGAGGAGAATCCGTGTGCCCTCAGTCGTTCCGCGAAACGACACTCGCTCGAGTATCGAGCGGCTGCCAGGCAGACAGCCCGGTTCACGATCGCCCCGTTTTGGCAGGGCCCCTGATTGATTCGCCGAAGCTAGAAGGCCACAGACCGTTGCCGCGATGACTACGAGAACCCTCGTGCGAAGCCGAAACCAAGACGAGCAATTTCTCATGGCTCTTTCGGTGCGTGTTGTCAGTCCATTCATTTCTGTTGTCCTTGCCTTGCTTGCCTGATTGCGGTCGGTCAGACCAGCCACGAGAGTGATCTCCCATCTTTGACACACTTTTCACTGAATTGCATCCGTAACATCACTGAATACAAAGACGGCTACACAGAGATTCGCGTCAAGACCATTGAGACTTTTACGTTTCACTCACTGAAGGGCTAACGAAATTCGGCTGGACCAGACCAGCAGCTTTTTGTACCTGCGCTACATGCTGGGCCACCCCGTGCCGAATTGTCGGGATGGTTTGCAGTAGCCAACCACTCGGGAGGCTATGGCTCAGGCGATTAGAAGTGTTTCGAGACGCTGGTGGCTGATGCCGTAGAACTTTTTGAGCGCAGCGACCTGCTGGAGTGCTTGCTCGGCTCGGGCCACATCGGGGTGGGTTCGGGCGACGCCGAGGATCATTTTGTTCTTGCCAGAATGTTCCAAGCCCACGAATTCAAAGACCTTGGTGTCGTACCCGTTGGCTTCGAGGAGCAGTGCCCGAATCGTGTCGGTCACCATGTCTGCTTCTTGGCCGAGGTGCACACCGAATCGCAAGAGCGGTTGTAACACTTCTGGCATTTGCATCTGCCTGCGGACATCTTTGTGACAGCACGGCGAGCACACGATGATCGATGCACCAGCCGTGATTCCTCGGTGGATGGCCATGTCGGTGGCTACGTCGCAGGCATGCAATGCCACCATCACATCAACTGCGCCTTCGGTTGCCACCGTTGCGATATCTCCGCAAACGAATTGCAGCCCTTCGGCTTTGTTCCTTACGGCAATTTCATTTGCTTCTGTGACAAGCGAATCGCGAAGTTCAACTCCCGTAATCGTGGTGTTCTTTTCGAGTGTGTTCTGTAGGTGATCATGCAGGGCGAAGGTGAGGTATCCCTTACCCGCACCAAAATCCACCACTCGTACCGATTCTGATTTCCTAAGTGCACTTGTTGTTAGCGCTCCGTCGAGGGTTTCTACGAACTTGTTGATTTGCTTCCACTTACGGGCCATAGCTGGAACCACACGACCGTCTTCAAGCGTTATGCCAAGGTCCACGAGATACCTGCGGTTCACGTCGACAAAGCGTTGTTTGACGCGATCGTGAGCCAGAGCGAGCACGGGGCTCAAAGCGTCTGAAGCCTCCCGTTCGATTGGAGCGTCCGACGAGGCGTCAACTCGACGAGCTGTTGAAGCCCATGATGGTGGCGGTTGAGAAACAACAGCCGATTGGCTATTGCCCGACGCCTTCTCCAGGGACACCTTTATCCAAGTAGGAGCTGAGCCAGCAGGAGCCACAGGAGCGCTTGTTTGCTCGGCGGCCACATTCCCTGCAGCTGAACCTACGGCCGGTTTCGTAGAAGGGGTGACTTTAACCTGATGCAGTACCGCTTTGCCCTTTTTAGAAATCGAGAGATCAAAATTCTCACCAGCGGACAGCAGATGCCCCCGCAAGAACGCCCCTTGTAAAAGTCCACGAAACGTGGCGCGCACGTCGGCAATGGGGATGTTTTTGGTGATGTCTTTGGTGGGCTGGCTGTGGACACACGACAGCACATCCTCGCCGCGGACGGAAACCAACCGGGCCGTTACTCGCTCAACATCGGTTCCGGAACGAGGCTTGGCCAGCACCACTTTGGTGAAGGTGCCTTCCAGAATCGAACGCTCCGTGACCAAAAGAAACTGCTCGATGGGATCGGAACTGTTAGCAACCACCCATCAATCGTACTGGGGTTGCTTTATCGCCCAGCACAAACACATCACTCGCCATCCGGGAAGCTAACGCGTGTTCGTGGAAGAAGCTATGCAGTGATTTCGGTGTGACTTCCGAACTGTTACTGAAGATCGAGTTGAAAACATTGCATAGCGACTTCCGCTTCACTGCACTATCGCTGCATTGTCGTTTCGATCGCAGCCAGAACAACATCGGGTTGGGACCACCAGTCCTTGGTGAGCACATGAATTACCCGCCAACCAAAGCTCTCCAGGATCATGGGATGCACGATGGATCGTTCGTCGACCGAGCCCAGCGTTGTTCGTTCTTGCGTGTCGACAAGCACCGCAAGGTAGTGGTCATCGTGTTCGCTGTGGCGAATCGCCAAGTCGCAGCGGAAGCGAGACCGGCCGTGGTCAACCTCCACGATCAGCCCTCGCTGGCGTAACGCCAACGCCAGACCTTCGACGACCGGTGATGATGCGTTGCCCTGAAGCGATCGCCGTTGCATCGGATTCACCAACTCCAAGATGCTATTCGCTCGGGCCCCATCACCTACGGAGAGCGCTTCGGTGTATTCGAGAAAACGTCGCAGCGCATTTGCCCCGTCATTGTGGTCGTTGGTGATTTGATTACCCCGAATCGAACTCACAATGGCCATATGCTGACGGGCCCGCGAGAAAATCACGTTTAGTCGCTTCTCGCCACCTCGCTGATTGATCGGCCCGAAGTTCATGACCATGCGACCCGTTGGTCCCGGGGCGTAGCAGACACTCATGATGATGATGTCTCGCTCATCGCCCTGAACGTTCTCCAGGATTTTCACGAACAGGCCGACGAACTGATCACCATCCTCCCGTGTTTCTTCGGTTTCAAGGTTCGACGCGAAGATCGGATCTTGTGTCGCCAGGCGTTGCAGTGCATCTTCGATTTCACCCTGTTGCGCTTCTGAAAATGCTGCAACCCCAATGGTGAGTCCCGTTTCCTTTGCCAAGAGTGATCGAACCAATTCGGCAACGTAGGTGGCTTCTGCACTGTTGCGTCGTGATTCGTACACTCCTCGAACCACGTGGTGAAAACTCACGTTGCGGGCCAGAAGTGCTTCAGCTCCTGCATCGCCCACTTGCTCGCCGCTCAGCCTGGCGCTCGGGATGGGGCTCGGGATGGAGGTCGTGGTGACGCTCGTTAGGACACCCGACATGCTGCTCGAACCATCACTCATCACGCCAGAGTTCATAAGCACACCTACCACATCGCTCGAAGAGTTGGATTAGTCGGCGCCGCCGACAACAATCGGAGGCAAGTCTTTTGGGGCTCGATGAAGATCAGGAACGGCGTTACGCAACGTCTCCGGCGGGCGGTATCGAACCTTGTGTTCGAATAACTGGATGCCCAGCGGGCGGAGGTCGCCGGGAGCGTACGAATACGAATAGAGACGTTCGGGGGTTGATCGCACCGAGGTTTGCGAGCGTCGACGATATTGGTCCACGCGGAGCCGAGCGCGCTGCAGCACCAACTCCAACTGCGGTTTGTCCACCTTGATTAGTGTTACGCCTGGTTCGGAGGCTTGTATTTGTGCGGTTAGGCGAGCGTGAAGGTTCTCGACGGATTCGGCGTTGAGATCCACAACTTCTGGCAGTTCAATGCCGTACGTTTGCTTGAGGAAGTGGCGCAGTGCTGGGTTCACTTCAGCAATCGTTGAGGGAACGCTCATGAGGTAGCTGTCGCGCACCCCTCGTTTTTTCGTCAGCTCCACGGGCAGCAAAAGGAGAGGCGAGTTGATTCGCTCATGTTGCACTTCTTTGAGGTTGTGCCATCGCAGGAAGCAGACCACCAAGCGGAGCTGCGCCATTCCGTATTCGTTGCGATCACGCCGCGCTTGGCTGATCAACTTGTCAAGAACACCAGGCAGATACGGTGCATCTTCGAAGCGCAGCAACGTATTGAGCGCAAGGACTTTGCCGCTGAGAATCGTCTCTGACAGTGGCGCTTTCCACGTGGCGATTTGATCGGCCCGAAGATTGCGAACGTCGAGCACGAGCGGAACCGATCCAACGGTGAGGTTCAACGATTGCTGGGTCGGGCTGAAATACACCAGACGATTGCGACGATTGATCTCAAACAGTCGATCGCGCAAGGCCTGCTGAATTACTGATCGTCGTTTGGGAATTGGTCCAGACGTTGCGCCTCCGAGTTGGGACAGGTCGAAGTCCAACGGTTGATCGCGGTAGTTGCGCAGCCGCTGCAAAACACTCAACAGATCGCGGACACGGAAAGTCCGGCGCGGTTCGGTGCAGTCCACAATCAGGCGCGCCACCACAGGATGAAGGTCAGGTTGCAGCATGAAAAGGTTGGTTCGATGTTTCACGAACTGTTCGAACTCGGCACGCACCCGAAAGTCGAGCCCGAGAGCCAAGCTGGCGAGTAAAAGACCAAAGCTGAATACGTCGGTGATTTCATCGTGGTGACCAACCTGGTGCTCCCACGTTTCGTATCCGCCAACAAAACACGGTCGGGTGATTTCCACCCGCGGCTCCACTACGTCGAGCGATGCCACATGTTGCGCACCGTCGTCGAGGCTACGGGTCACTTGCAGCTCACCGATTACGTCAAAGGCTTTGCTGACGGGTTTCTCAACGCGCAAAATTTCCGCTCGATTGTTCTTAGGAAACAGGGGCTCGGATACAGCGAAACCAAGTTGGAACTGATCATCCACACGAAGCTGTTGCAGTCCACGCAACGGAGCCACGAACCCCTCTTCTTGCAGGGCGATGGCCGCTTCGAGCAGGGGAACGAAAGCGTTGCGTAAGTCCTCACTGTCAAGCCCTCCAGACGCCCCGGCCCGAGTGAGCAACGCCTCGAACGAAGCATCCGACGAACCGTTGGGAGAAGCAGTAATCGAGGTGTTCATTGGGCACCTCCTTTTGTGTCGATTGGCTTCACAGAATCGCCCGAAGACTCGTTGAGAACAGGGTCCTGGGAAGTATGCGTACCGCTCCTTTGGGTCTTTCGAGGAGCGGTACGTTTTGCGACTTCTGCAAAAACGGTGAATAGTTCTTTCTTCTTTAAACGGAGCTCAGACTTCACCGTGGATTCATATTCATTGCCGAAGCCAAGCGCGTGGGCAAGTACGGCCGTCTCGACAATCGAAGCCGGCATCAAATCTGGATCGACCGTCGCAAAATCGAGCAACACGTAACAGAGGAACTTTTTGGTGGCGTCATCGACACCGTTGTGAAGGTTTTCGCTGTTGCCTACGGTTTCGACGTTCGAGCTACGCGTTACCGACACCGGGTAGCGCAGAAGCAGGTCACCTTGGGAGAAGTATGCCCGCATATGAGCGACAATCGGCTCGGTCCGAAACCAATCGAGCTGCAAAAGGCTATCGATCAGGTCGCGGGTTCGACTTTCCATTCGCTGCTGCCCCAACACGTCTAACCGGGCAACCGAGTCGCTGCCATACATAACCTTCACCAGTGCCTGAGAGAGTTCATCGGTACCTGCGGCAAAATGCTCAAGTGCCGCAGAGCGCAGCACCGTTTCTGGATGGGTTATTCGACTGGTTGCTGACGAATCTGCAGCGAGAAGCTCTTCGGCTTGTCGAAGATAGGAAGCTGCCGAGATCGAACGCATTCCTGTCGAAACTTTTACCAGCGAAGAAACGGCCGTATGCAGATCGCCACAAGCTAAGAGCGCTCCTCGGTCGGCGAACAGTTCGGTGGAAAGCGCAAGCAGCCTTGACGTTTCGATGAACGCATCATCGTAGGAATCATTGGCCACGGCGTTGACCAAACGATCCGCCACGAGATGATCACCATGGTCAGTGGTCCACAACACAAAGTGGGCAAGCTCATGGCCCATGATCGCGGTCAGTTCTGCGACGGTGAGCAGTTCGACAATCGAACCTGAGAGCAAAACGATCGCTTCATCCGGGACGAAAATCAGTGCAGCGTTTGAGGAAGATTCGCCTTCACTTTGGTAGACCGAAATGGGAACCGAAACTCCGAGTGCTTTCGCCGCTGCAAGAGCCGGGCCCACGATCTCCGGATGGGCTTCGCTATCGACACGGTAGGTGGACCGCAACAACTCATTTCGCACCACTGCCGACTGTGAGGCGATCTGGGCTGCGCTCATCCAACTCCACAACTCCGGTTCTTTTGCCTTCAGAAAATCCACCAGATCACGGTGGTACGTCAAAGGTTGAAGCAATCGTCCGCCAGAGGTTTGCACGCCTCAACGCTAACCAGATTCGCTGCGTACATGGAGCGTTTGGTTTTGCGACTTTCGCCTACCTGCTGGGGTTCGAAAATCTCTTGGTTGCTTTGGCCTACCGCTTGGTACAGACTTGGACTCCTCGGGTCGCGCGTTGAGCGGGCCCTTCATGCAATTGAAGCTCTCGAAGGATTGGCGAACTATGACGGATCGTAGAGTGGACCGATTCGGCGGCGACAGGTCTACAGTCTCGGTTGAAAGTGGATTCCTGTGCCCTGAGTGCGGCGGCCAGATAGTTCCACACGTTGGGCTTCCCACGTGGTGTCCGGCGTGCAACTGGAACTTGCAAACGGTTGCATCCAGGGGGCTTCGGATCTGATCGGCGGGCAGAACACCTCGGCCGAAGATCGGCTCAACCGGGAACGGACCGAGAGCCTCAAAGCCGCGATACTGGCCGACCCAATCGTGCTTGAACGACTCCCTCCAGCCCGGGATACCTTAGCTATAGCTGCGCTGACCAACTCAGTTTCCATTGACTCCTTTCTCATTGGCGTCGCACTGGTGGGCTGGTTCGGAGGATTCATCGGCATTCTGCTCGGTCTGTTTTTAATCGGGGGAGGATTGCGAACCTTCGTGCATGTTCGTCGCCTGCCAATCGGCCACAAACGCTTCCAACGATCAGATGTGCCAACAGCCTTTTCTTTGGTCGACGAGTTTTGCGAGAAGCTCGGCGTGAAGGCCCCTCAGTTTATTGAACTCACGGCCGAGCATCGCCTTGTTGGCGAATACCGGCTTCGGGGAAGTTCGCTCCACGTGGGTATGCCGTTGGTTCGTAGTCTTTCAGGGGACGAATTGTCCGCGGCATTTGTCCAGGCTCTTGCTGCGTTGGCGTTTCGTTCGGGTCCGGTGAATTGGTTTGTCGAAAACGCTCGTCGTTCGTTGCACCAGCTTTCCGAATTCGTTCAAGAGCCAAACGAAGTCGATGCCCCTGATCTCCTCACTTCTTCCGCGCACCTTACCGGAGCAATTAACAATTCTGCGCTAAAAAGCACACTGTTTGCTGAAAGTCTCGTCAACATCGGCCGCATGATCCTTCGGCGACCGGTGAACTGGGTCGCCGCTTCATTCACTGACCGTTCTTACCGGCGCACCCACCTACTGGCCTATCGCTCCAACGCTATGGCTGCGAAGGTCATCTCACCTCAAGCGGTCGTTGGCGTGTTGAGTGCTGAAATCCTTGGAACATCCGTGCACTTAGCATTACAACGTCGCTTTCTCGGCTCGAACGGTTCTGAACCGAAGATCGAATCGGCTTCGCAACTTTGGGACGCGGTCGACGACTTCAGCCAACAGGTGCCTTCCACCGAGCGTTTGCGACTTCTCCGGAGAAGCTCCCTGTCCGGCCAGAATTCCGACCCTGAATTTCCGCCAATCGGCTACCGAGTCGAAATTTTGCATGTCTACAACGAGCCCACGACGGAACACCGCGCCCAACCGCCCGTTTCCGATGATCGATTCAACAGGATCTGGACCGAGATGGCGCTCCGCGGGAACAATGTCGCCATTGAGTTTGCTGGCCTGTTCGACCGATCACTCCCCGTTCGCCACTAACGGGTTCGGCGCAGGCCCCGATAGCGATGGCAACTGACCAGCTTCAACTGTTCGCTTCGGCAAACGGAGAACTCTCGATAGAGTTCGAGTTATGGATCGATCAATTGTTCGTAGTGTTCACTCAGCCGTCGCTCTGGCTCACCGCCCGGTGTACTTTGTCCCCGAGGCAAGCGAGGAGTACGCTGCGCTTGGCGTCGAGCCCGGCCGGGGCACGTATTTTGCTTCGAGGACCGCGGCCATGGGAGTCGTACCCGATGAAGTAATTCTCGCCACGTTCTACAACTTCAGTGCCCATGCCATTCGCACCGCAGAGGTCGGCAAGGTTTGGGCGGGTACTTCAACCCAAGCCCTACAAGCAGCACGATTCAACGCGGTGCGCCGATCGTTTGATCGCGTTGGTTGTATCCCATCAGATGAACACATCGCAGAAGCACGCGCGCTTATCGATCCCGTCGTCGCCGGATTGAACTTGGCTGGCAAGCCTCTTGCTGCGGCCAACGCTGCGGTACCGCTTCCCGACGATGCGCTCCTCGCCCTCTGGCAGCAGTTGACCATCGTTCGTGAATGGCGTGGTGACGTACACATAGCTCTGTTGGTCACCAATGCCATTGGCCCTTGTGAGTGCATGGTCCTACAGGTGAGCACCGGACGATTCCCGCTCGGCATCACCCAAGCCACTCGCATGTGGAACGAGCAAGAGTGGGCCGACGCTATTGTGGAATTGGGCGCTCGCGGATGGGTAGACGGCAATGGGGCGATGACCGAGGCCGGTACTGCCGCTCGAGAACATCTTGAGGACGAAACCGACCGTTTGTGTGCACCCATCTGGAAGCCCATCGGCGAGGAGGGGGCCAAGCGCCTTACTGCATTGCTCGATCCAATCCACCTAGCCATGAATGCCGCAGGAACCTACGGCCCACTCGCTTAAGTCGAATTTTTGAGTGTCGAATATTTCTGGTTCGTCGTCTCCTGAAAACTTTCAATTCGCAGGAGACGATTCCGTTGACGTCGGGTCACGATTCCGTCGTACTGCATCACGACTATCCAAACCGTCTTGCCGAAGATCCATCCTTCATTCCCAATCACATCCCCGCAACTGCCGCCTACCTAGCCAACGAAGGCCTCTCTCGGCTCCATTCATCACCTACATGAGTAGCTGGAAAGGTTTGTAGCCGAATGACAGGTTCGTGACTGCAAGGTACTTACGCGAAGCCGACGATGGCAACTACCGATGCTGCCGCTGCGTGCAAAGTAGTCAACTTGTCATCGTTGGGGGTATCGGGAATGAGTGCATCAAGTCTTCCGGCACGGTTCTTAACGGGGTTGAAGGGGAACACGCTTCCAGAGGTTGCGATGTTGATCGCTCCTTCAAGTACGACAAGGCCGACGAGGTTCGCGACTCCTTCAAATTCGATTGGCTCGTTGCGATCAAGCAGTCTGATTTCGACGGTTGGCGTGCCCACATTGCGATCTCGCTTCACCATGAAGTTCATATCGTAGATCGAGCCATTTGTAAGCCCACCTACTGTTTCCGCTTCACCAACGAACTGCAGCTTGTCGAACCGTTGCAGTTTGTGGGAAGTTCCGGCAACGTTCAGTGTCATGCCGTTTCCGGTGGCCACAACCAAAATTCGATCGACGCCCGGCAGCACCGAGAATGGGCCGTCTTCGGAAACTTCGGCGATACTCAAACGCCAAGCCCACTCGTCGCGATCTGGGCTGGCGGCAACTTCATGGGTGATCCCCAGCCCGTTCGCCCACGGCATCTTTCGATGCTCCACGAACCGCTGCAACCTCATGCCCAAACCTTACCGAAGATCACCTACAGCTAAGTCCTTCGATGTCGGGTCACTAGAAGTTCAGTTTGAGTCCGGCGGTTGGCCAGGGGACGGCTACGAGTTTGCCGGTTCCGCTCAAGGTGATGAAGGCGGTGCGGAGGTCGGGTCCGCCGAAGCAGATGTTGGTGGTCATGGGGTCGACGAAGGGTTCGGGTAGGGCCACGTGATGAGCCTCTCCGGTTGGCGAAATGACGGTGATTCCGCCACGAACGAGGGTGGCCACACAAACGTTTCCGTCTCCGTCGACCGCAAGGGAATCGAGCAGCTGCAAACCGGGAAGGCCGGCGAGCACGCCGCGATCGGCACCCACGGGCCCAACTTCGCCTGGTGCGACGATGCTTCGGTAGAACACTCGACCGGTATGGGTTTCAGCCCAGTACACGCGATCACCGGAAGGCGAAAGGCCAATGCCGTTGGGGCCGTCGACCGGGAAGACGACTTCCTTCGCAACAGAGCCATCTATGTTCGCATAGTAAATTCCGGTGCGGTCGCTGGCACGGGTCATGCGGACGCCGTGGTCGGTAAACCACATTCCGCCGTGAGCATCAAAGACGATGTCGTTGGGCGCGCGAAGTTTGTGTCCGTCGCATTCGGTGACCACGGTCGTCACGGCGCCGGTCGCAAGATCGACGCGATCAATTGACCCACCGGTCCATGTTTCCGGTACGGGGCCGGGGTAGAGCGAGCCACCGTGATCGATCCAGGTAAAGCAGCCGCCGTTATTGCAAACATAGAGTGCGCCATCGGGGCCAATAGCAATTCCGTTGGGCCCGCCTGCAATCGGCGCCACTACCTCGACAGATCCCCATTCTGCACTGGCGGGCCCCATCTCCGCTTCGCTTCGAGTCCCACCAGAGAGT
>JAYTWN010000064.1:0-14440 GCA_043743435.1 Acidimicrobiia bacterium | reverse complement strand
ACGCAACAAGCACTCAGCGGTTCGGTCCTGCAGATGATCAACCATGGTGTCTCCACGCCGGCGTTGTTTCTTCTTGTCGGCTGGATCTACGAACGTCGCCACACTCGTGAAATTTCCGAACTGCGCGGTTTACAGAAGATGGCTCCCGTGTTTGCTGGCGTGTTCACCATTGTGATGCTGTCGTCCATTGGTGTGCCGGGCCTCAATGGGTTCGTCGGTGAATTCATGATCTTGATTGGCACGTTCCTCACGCATCGTTGGTGGGCTGTTGTTGCTGCCTCTGGTGTGATCCTGGCGGCGCTGTATCTTCTGTGGGCATACCAACGCACCTTCCACGGTGAACCCGATGCTGGCGACTCCATGGAAGACTTGAACCTTCGGGAGAAGTTGGCCATCGCTCCGCTGTTGATTTTGATCGTGCTCATGGGTGTCTACCCGAAACCGTTCCTTGATCGCATTGATCCTTCGGTGAAGGCACTGATTACACACATCGAAGACAAGACCTCCGTTCGTGAACCAGAAGTGGCCAAGCGGCGCGGGGCCGATGTCGATGCTTTGGGCGATCCGCCGATTGTTGATGGTGAAGCGGTGAACGCCGAGAAACCGGCCAAGCACGAAGTTGGGAAGGCCCATAAGTGAGCGCGCTACTACTAACGGTGCTTGCTCAGGCCGGAAGCGAAATCGTTGAACCGACTGTTGACGCAGGTGCAGCCGGAATAGTCGCTGAGAAGCTGCTGATGCCCGCGGTTGATTGGACTGCCGTTGCTCCTTCGACCATTTTGGTCACCGGTGCCCTTGTCCTTCTGCTGTTGGCCTCGTTGTTTCGTCACGCAAAGTGGATCAGCGGAACCTACATTTGGGTCACGCTTGGCTCGGTAGCTGCGGCGGCATTTGCGGCGTGGCGTCAATGGATACGCATTCGCCCCGGTTCGTTCACCGCCATTGCTGATGCAGTCAAGGTTGATGGCTTTGCCGTGTTCGTCACCGTGTCGATTTGCTGCGCTTTGGCAATGGCGGCGCTCGTTGTCGACGGGTATCTCAAACGTGAACAACTCGAAGGTCCAGAAGTATTCGTACTTATGATGCTGTCGGCGGCTGGCGGCATAATCATGGCTTCGGCCAATGACCTCATCGTGCTGTTCCTTGGCTTGGAAATTCTTTCCATCGCCCTTTACGTATTGGCCGGATCGCACCTCCGCCGTGCCGAATCGCAAGAAGCCGCGCTGAAGTACTTCGTGCTCGGTGGATTCTCGTCGGCTTTGTTCTTGTACGGCATCGCGCTTACCTACGGTGCTACTGGCTCCACGAACCTGACCAAGATTGGCTCTTACCTCAGCGAAAACGTTGTGCTGCACAATGGCCTGCTGACCGCCGGTTTGGCACTGCTGCTTGTTGGTATGGCCTTCAAAGTTGCTGCGGTGCCGTTCCATCTATGGACTCCCGACGTGTACCAAGGTTCACCTTCACCGGTCGCCGGATTCATGGCCGCCGCCGCCAAGGCCGCTGGCTTCGCTGCTCTGCTTCGTGTGTTGCTCACTGCTCTTGGAACACTGGAATCCGACTGGCGTCCCATCGTATGGGTACTTGCCATTATCACCATGGTGATCGGTTCGATCTTGACCATCGTGCAAACCGATGTAAAACGCACCCTGGCTTACAGCTCCATCTCCCACGCCGGGTTCATCATGATTGGCCTGCACGCCGCCTCCACCAAGGGTGTTTCTGCATCGCTGTTCTATCTGTTGACGTACACCTTCGTAGTGCTGGGTACCTTCGCCGTGGTGACGATCATTGGCCGTCGTGGCGATGCTGCGCACTCCTTGTCGTCGTATGAAGGTCTTGGTAAAAAGGCACCGGTTTTGGCTCTTGCGCTTACGTTGTTCTTGCTCGGCCAGGCTGGCATTCCAATGACGTCGGGATTCGTGGCGAAGTTCGGAGTGCTTTCGGCTGCGGTTGACGTGAAGTCCTACGCCATCGCTATCGTTGCCATGTTGGCTTCGGTTATCTCGGGCTTCGCCTATCTGCGGATCATCGTCAAGATGTACTTCGCCGGTGATGGTGAAGAGACCCCGGCCGATGCCTACGCTGTGCCGCTCGGAACCAAAGTCGCGATCGCCATTGCCGCGGCCTTCACGCTGTTCGCCGGTGTTGCACCGCAAGCCCTTCTGACCTTCGCCGAAAAAGCCATCCTGCGTTAGCTCATCCGGAGCCATGCGGCAGATATCGAATGTGTTCGATATCTAAAAACATCTAAAACGGCAGGTAACAGCCACAAATGAACACGGGCTTACAACGCTGAGTAGCGAGCGATCCTTCGGCGAGAGATGGAGCACATCGCTGATGAACTCACCGGCGACTTCCACAACCGCTGGTGTACGAGTTTAAAGACCTGTCTAACCTTGAGCCGACCTCGAACACTGGGCTTGGTGTGCCGACCCGCGTACCGCTCGGGTTTGGCGAAGCTCAACAGGCCTGGCCGGTGAACCTTGCTCCTTTCATGCACATGTTGCATGGCCGAAGGCTCGAAAACCGAAATCCGAAAGAAATTCTTGGCCGGAACTACTGCGTGCAGGACAGTTTCGGTTGTGCCTGCTTACGGGGTTGAAACGCTGTTCTCGTTGGCCTTTGGGCAGTCCGGATAGGTCGAATGAACTACTAACCGTGCGCCGGACTTCGTGGCTTTTCAATGCATCCCGTTGAAAGCGAATCGCCAATCAACATTGGGTGGGGGTCAAGGGCCTCGGGAAGGTTTGCCGATAGATAGCGAGTCGAGGAATCCGCCCCGGCATAGCGATTCACTCGTGCACATTTGTGATGTACGCATAGGAACTGCTTGGACCGAGGGAGCTTCATGCCCGCGAATCCCGAAGAACTGGCCCATCTACTCAGGCGTTGCGGTTACCTCACCACACCGGCTCTGCTGGCACAGTGGTCGACACTTGATCTCGATCAAGCCGTCAACCGAGTGATGGATTTCAGTATGAACGAACCCGACTCTGCGTTCGTGTTTGTAACACCTCCCGGTGACTGGCAGCGCCTGTTGCAACTGCGCCGATGGTGGCTTGACCGTATGGCGTTTCAAACGGCGCCGCTGCAGGAAAAGCTCACGTTCTTCTGGCACGGTCACTTCGCCACCTCGTACTCCAAGGTGAGTAACGCCGAATTGATGCTCAATCAGAATCGCATCTTCCGTAGGTACGCGGTTGGTTCGTTTCATGACATGGCGCAAGCAGTGTCCATCGATCCGGCCATGATCCTTTTTCTTGATGGTCAAGACAATCGCAAGGGTTCGCCAAACGAGAACTTCGCCCGTGAATCCATGGAACTGTTCACCTTGGGCGTGAACCAGGGCTACACCCAAGCCGACGTTGCCGAGGTATCCCGCGCCTGGACTGGGCATGGTGTGCATTGGTACGGAAACGACGTTGCTGAAACCTATGAGTTCCGACCCACATGGCATGACACCGGCCTCAAAACCATCTTTGGTGAAACCAAGAACTGGAACGGACCAGACGTCATTACCGCCATTGTGAATGGGCAGCGCCAATCGTTTTGTGCACGTTTCATTGCTCGCAAGCTGTGGGCATTCTTTGCCTATCCCGACCCTGATGTTGCACTGCTTGATGCGTTGGCCGCCGCATTCATTTCCTCCGGTATGCAGATTGGCCCGTTGGTTCGGTTCATGTTGTTGCGTCCGGAGTTCTATTCACCCGCAGCGAAGATTGGGTTGGTGCGAACGCCTGTTGAGTTTGGGGTGAAGCTTCACCAAATCACCGGGCGATCCTTCTCCGAGACCGACGTGGACTACACGCTGGGAGACATGGGCCAATTGGTGCTTGAACCACCCAATGTTTCGGGTTGGAAACAGAATGAGTTTTGGATCACCGAGAACACCGTGTGGCTGAAGGATGAAGCGGTAAAGCGAGTGGCGTGGCGAGCCATCAATGCTGGCTTCCTTTCCGACTACGCGTCGCTCACCAACTCGCAACTGGTGCAGCGCATTCTTGAACTCTTCGGCATGACCACGGTCTTGGCCTCCACCCGAGCCGCCATCGACGCATGGGTTTCGGTGCATCGAGGGGCCAACGCCGGTGAACTCCGCTACCACCTTCTTCGTCTCGTCGCTCTCACCCCAGAATTTGGATTGGCCTAACCATGAACGCCAACATGAACGCCAACAAGAACGCCAATACGAACGTAAGTATGAATACCAATATTCAGGGCATGAACGAACGCCTAGTAGTTGAAGCTACAGCGGAACTTCGTCGGACGGGCAAGTTGAATCGTCGACAGTTTTTGCAGATTGCCGGTGCGGTAGCGGCCGGAGAAATGGGCGCGTTGGCGTTAAGTCAAATGGGTTCATTGCGCAAAGCCTTCGCAAGCACAACTGGTGGAGGAAACCGCAGCGATGGTGTGCTGCTGCTCATTTACTTCGGTGGTGGGAACGATGGACTCAACACGGTCATCCCCACGACCGACCCGAAGTACTTTGATCTGCGCAAGGGGTTGGCCATTCCCAACGGCACCTCGCTCCAAATAAGTGCAGATACGGCTTTACACCCGAGTCTTGGCTCGTTGGCTACCAGGTTTCGGGCGGGGAACGTCGCGGTGTTGCGCAACGTCGGCTACATCCCTTCTTCGTTGAGTCACTTCTCGTCGTTTGATCATTGGGCATGGGGATCAGGCAACGGTGGAGCATCCGATAGCAGTCCGCGCTCGGGTTGGTTGGGCCGCTGGAATGACACGCAGCCGGAGAATTTGTTTCGCATGATTTCCTTCGGGTCATCGGTGCCATTGCAGTTACAGAGCGACACCAACCATCCTTTGAACCTTCCGCTCTACAGCCAAAGCGCTCTTGGTTCGATGACCAATGATGCGAATGAAGTCCGCCTGGTGCAAGCCATTCGGGCGTTGAAACCAGCGACGGGTACATCGTCGCCGCTTGGTCGTCTTGGTGATGGATTGTCGACGGTGAACGTGCGGGCCATTGAGGCTTCAGGCATGGCTACTCCAGCGTGGACCGGTATCCCCAGTGGGGTTTCTCGGTTGCAACGCCAGCTGTTGATGTCGGCAAACTTGATCAACGCCAATCTCGGGGTACGCGTGCTTTCTGCCAGTTTCGGTGGCTTCGATACGCACTCAAATCAGGCCAACACGCATGCAAAACTGTTGACCGATTTTGACACTTCTTTGGAAGCGTTCTTTGCGAAGCTTTCACCCGAAGCTGCGGCAAAAGTAACCGTACTTACCTTCTCAGAGTTTGGACGCAGACCAGAGATGAACGATTCCAACGGGACCGATCATGGAACGTCGAGTGTGATGTTCGCGGCTGGCAATGGGGTTCGGGGTGGAATCTACGGTGATCCGGCGCCGCTTTCCTCGCTGGATCGCGATCAGAACCTGGTGCCCTCCATGGACTTTCGACGGGTCTACTCGTCGGTACTTTCAGGTTGGCTCGGTGCCGATCCAAGCCAAATCCTTGGCGCTACTCACGCTGACCTTTCGCTGTTCACCAGTGGTACGCCAGCAACAACCACCACAACGTCCACCACATCGACAACCATTCTGGCCACGACCATCGCACCGACCGTTGCACCCACGGTGGCAACGATTGTCGCAACCACCACCATGGCAACAGTGCCTGGGTCAAGCAGTTCGACAACGTCCCCCGGCGCAACAACCACAACCGCCGCGCAGGGAACCGCCACGACCACAACCAGGCCAACGTCGACAACATCGGCCCCAGGTTCAACTGCCTCCAGTACGACAACTCCCAACGCGTCGACATCCTCGACCACACCGAGCACGACCGCACCGAACTCGACCGCACCGAATCCATCGAGCACGACCACATCGAGCTCGACTCCTGGAAGCACAACCCCTTCGAGCACGACCCCTTCAAGCACGACCCCTTCAAGCACGACGCCGGCCCCGAGTTCGACCTCAACATCGACGCCCAACGCAACCGCCAACTCAACGACGACCTCAACTTCGACCTCCTCAAGCACGACCACGAGCGCAGTGAGCACCAATTTGCCTGCGGCCACGTCGGCTCCGGTAGCTACGAACGCTCCAGCAAGCACCACCGCCACCACAACGACAACCGCCAAGCCGGCAAGCGCGTATGTGAACATTTCGGCTGGAACCGACATTGACCCCATTCCCTCACCCCGCCCACCGATTCCCGTACCTCAAGCAGGATTCGATGTGGCTAAGCCCGAACCGACAACGACCACAACCACGCTGGCTCCTGCGGCGACCGTTGCGCCTTTGGGTTCAAGCTCAAGCGCTAACAACGATGGGAATTCCGCCACGAGCAACACTGCAACGTCAACTACGACGCCCCCCTTGGTTCCGCAGTCGTCGTCGACCACAAAGGCTCCGGTAACCACGACCTCCCTATTCGGACGCAAATCATCCACGACGCCAACAGTTCCGAGGGGTCAGTCCAAACGAACGACCACAACACTTGGTAAACGTAGTTCGGCCGCGCCGCCGAACGCGCTCGCCCTGAAACCCAAACCCAAAGCGAAATCGAAAGCGAAAGCGAAAGCAGCCCTTGCGCCGACGACGACGCAGAAGCCCAAAGTCGCCGAATCGCCAAAGAAGCAAGGCTTGCTGTTCAGAGCGGTCAAGGCCCTTGTGAAGAACGGCTGAGTCCATCGATCGCTGCCGGTTCTCGGGTGCCGCTGCAGGGCCCGACGCCTGCAGAGATGGTTCCCGCGGGGGAGTGTTCAACCTGGGGTGTTCTCGTTCGTGTTCACGCACGTAATTGCCCAAGGATGTTGGTGCAATATCCGCAGTGGTGCTGGGAATCGGAGCAAAAACACTGCGCAATGAATTGAGCGTCCCTGCGCTAGTTGGCTGGTCCGAAAGTTGGGTTGGGCGAGTTCCCGCTAGGAACGAGGAAAGTCTCGGCCGATTTCGAGCAGGAGCCCGTGGCCAATCGCGCAGAACGGCTTGTGCAGAAGCCCGAAATTGGCCGGTCAAAAAAGGGGCATTTCTGACCATCCAACTAGGTGACTGGTGGGAAATGGATGCCAATTTTGGGCCTCAAATTCGACCGTCTGCTCTTCGACTCGTAAGCAAATGTCCACAGGCATTCGTTCGAAAACGGCTGCTGTTTCTGTCCCCAGAGAGCCTACTTTTCGATCTTTGGAGAAAGACAACAGCCACCTAGGTAAGCAGCTCGGACAGTCCGGGGAGCGTGGCGAGAAACACCCCTGGCCATTGGGCCGACACGAGCTTCGGTAGTTGGCTTAATGGTTTGGGGTTTTGCGCTTTTCGTCACGTTTTGGAGTGGTGGGAAGAGGTAGCGCGCTGAGGCTGGGAGACTGATCTGCGTGGAAAAGCGTGACATTTTGGTGATTGGTGGCGGACCGGCTGGAGCGGGGGCGGCTATTCGGGCTGCGCAAGCTGGAGCGAAAGTCACCGTGTTTGAAAAAGGGGCTTTCGGGCGCGACAAGGTCTGTGGCGACGGGTTGACCCCACGGGCGGTGGCGGCGCTGCAGGAGTTGAAGCTCAATACCGATGGCGCGCACCGCATCGATGGTTTGAGGATGATCGCCCACAAGACGCAACGCGAACTGCAGTGGCCAGCTTCTGCTCGTTTCCCCGGATACGGAGCGGTTTGGCCACGCAAGACATTTGATGCGTACCTCATGAAGTCTGCCTCCGATGCTGGCGCGGAGATGCTCTACGAGCACGAAGCCGAACCCATTCTTGCTGCCGGTTCTTCTAGCTCTGCTGGTGGCCCGCGAGTACTAGGTGTACGTGCGAACGGTCGAGAGTGGCAGAGCGATTCGGTGATCATTGCTGCGGGTGCGCCGGGTGCCATTAACAAGATGCTGGGCGCCGAGCGCAATCACGACGAACCGTTTGGTTTAGCCATTCGTGCCTATGCCGAATCACCCCGTCATGCCGATCGTATGTTGGAATCCTGTCTCACGCTGAAGGACGAACACGGCACCCCGATTCCTGGCTACGGATGGATGTTCCCGGCTGGCGATGGCACGGTGAATATAGGCGTCGGAGCGTTGAGCACCATGAAGGGGTTCAAGAAACTCAACTTGAACAAGTTGCTGGATTCCTATGCGGGCTTAGTACGTGGCCCGTGGTCGCTGGGGCCGTACATTGATCGTCCGCGTGCGTGGCGTTTGCCAATGAGCACGATGCGCCGACACGGTGATGGTTGGGTGGCGATTGGTGATGCTGCGGGTTTGGTGAACCCCATGAACGGTGAAGGTATCGATTACGGGCTTGAATCCGGCATGCTTGCGGCGGACTTGATGCTGGCCAACCCGGCTACGGCACCCGCGTTGTACGACGCCGAAATCGGTGCACGGTTCGATGCCTTTCTGCGGACGGGGCGCCGATTCAGTTTCGTTATCGGGCACCCGTGGCTGCTTCGACCGGGCCTGCGTTTGGCTGTTGGTTCACAAGCCGTGGCCGATATCACGCTCGCCGTGATGGGCAACCTCGTCGATTCCGAAACCCCCGGTGCCGCTGGCCGTGTGTTGCGCATCGCCGATAAGACGCTGGGTTTCCTCGATCCGCTGCTACGCAAAACTCGGGCGGCTGCGTAGTTTTTTGGGTGTGTGATCTATCCGTGGGCGCGAATGCTTGTGTGCTGGGCGGATTTCCTCCCATGGATGCGTGATTCATACGGAGCGCTTCGTTGCACGGTTGAAGCGGTGGCAGTTTCGAAAAGGATCGATCCAACGCCTTCAAAAACCATCACGGACATAGCCAAGGTGGGTACTTTAGTAAGCGCGATTATGAAGAGTGGGATCCCTTGCATGAACGTAGCTGTGGCCACCCCGAAGGCAAGCGATGTGGATTTGAGAATGCGGGGCACAAGCCAGGCGCGCTGAATACGACAACTATTGTTGTCACGGCCAGGCATCCTTTTGAACCACTTGCGGTGAGAAGCATTCGGGGCGGGTGGACACTGAGAGCGATGCATCCGACTCTACTTTCGCCGGTTGCGGCCAAGCTCCCGCGGTCAGCGAGCCCAGGCTCGGAGTGCGTTGAGGTCGAGAACGGTAATGCGCCCCCGACCAATCGCAAGTACACCTGCTTGCTCGCCAGCCTGAACGGTGATTGACGCAGTTGGTCGAGTCACGCCCGATGCGGCGGCGATGTCATCATGGGTGAGGCTGATCACACATCCATCGGGCGATTCGTAGTTTTCAGCCAGTTCGACGAGACGACGACGCACACGGGTATCAGCCTTTTCCCAATGAGACTCGCCGACGCGATGGGTGAGCCGATCCGTTTGATCGAGGAGTGAATTAATAAGCGAGCGAAGGATTACCGGATACTCCACAAGGATCTCGTCGAACGAGTCACGCCGCAACACTCGAACAATTGTTGGTTCGAGGGCAACAACGTCGGTTCCATGTCGAGCGTTGTTGGTGAGAACCATACGGGTGCCCACGAACTGGCCCGGGCCGCTCACATCCACATAGGTAACATCACCGCGGCCGCTTACGGTTCTGCTGGCCACTCTTCCGCTGCAGAGAATAAGCATGGTGTCGCCCAACTCACCGCTGCGAAACACCACTTCCTTGGCAGAAAATCGCCGACGGGTACTTTTCTGCATCAACATGTCGGCCCCGGCCCGGTTGAGCCCCATCACGTGATTCGCGGCAATCACGCTTGCGCATTCGGTATCGATGGGCGAATTCATCGCGCGCCTTTTGCGACTGGCGCCGCTACGTTGCTAACAGGCGAAGCGCTGTGGGGGATGTCTGAAGGGCCTTCGGCAATCCACGCCCCAATACTGTTGAGGGATCGGCTGGTAAGTGTCGGCTGGTTGGCTGAAAACATGTTGCGGCTCCTGATAATTGCGGCCGGAACGTCCGGTTGCTATCAGTTGTCGCGTACGAGCGTTACATGAGCGTTACATGGCAACCCGACCATCGAAATGCTAGGTAAATTACTCACTTTTGAAATCGGAGTTTGTCGCCGATCAGTTTCTTTGGGCCGATTTGCCGTGGTTGTAGGTAACATCGGCTCGGTAAGAGGCTCCGAGGTACGGTTCGCTTACTTTGCGAGCAGCGCGCCATTGCAGGGAGATTCGAACTCCAACCGTGCGGGAACGCAAATAGGCCACTGAGTGCTCCCAATCAGCTTGGCACCGTCCGCCCATAACGCTTGGTGGCAACGCCAGTATTCGCGCATATTTGTTTGCATGGCTCCGATTCCTCGAATTGCTTCCGGTGCGTGTTCGAACGATGAGGTCACCACAAGACGATGAAAGATCGTGCAACGAACCTTGCTGGACAGCCCGGTCAATGCGATTGCTTGGATTAACTTAGTCATCCAAGTTGACTAAGGTCGGTTTCGCCCGTATCGTGGTCGACATGAACGTTGGGGTCCACGAGGCGAAAACACACTTATCGCGCTTATTGAACTCGGTCGAAGCAGGTGAGGAAGTAGTCATTCATCGGGCAGGAAAACCGGTAGCCCGATTAGTGGCGGTAGTCGCGGATGAGCCGAAGAGTCTTATTGGCGCGCTAGCGGGCCGGATTAGCTATTCACGATTCAACGATCCTTTGCCCGATGAGTTTCTTTCTGCATTCTCTGGCGAAGCGTCTTGAGCGGGCTTGGCGGCCTTGTAAAAAACGGACCGCCAATTGGATCGCGAGTTCTGCTCGACACCCATGTGGTGCTTTGGTCCCTAGCCGACGATGCTCAAATTGGGCCGCGCACGCGTTCGCTCATTGAGGATCCGGCGGTTGTGAAATTTGTGAGTGCTGCCTCGATCTGGGAAATTGAGGTCAGAGTGCAACTCGGTCGACTCCTGGTACCCGATGACCTAGCTGCCGTACTGCTTTCCGCAGGCGTTTTGCCTCTTCCGATTTCTTGGGTCCACGCGAAGACCGCTGGCGCGCTTCCTCGCCATCACGGTGATCCATTCGATCGAATGCTTATCGCCCAAGCTCAATGTGAAGGTCTCGCAGTCGTATCTTCTGACTCCGAGTTTCAAAAGTACAACGTGAACGTAGTAACCGCTTCGAGGTAGTTGTTGTCAAAACGGGGGCGTTGGATTCGAATGGGTCGTTTCGTCCCGCGCTTCTCCGCACCTTTGGTATTGATGCTCAAATTCACCGCTGCTGACGCTGAGCGGAGCCACCCAACTGGGGCTATCCCGAGTTGGGTGGCTACTTCGGTGTCGGTTCTCGTGGAGAGATGGTACAACTCTCTTGTTAGGTTGACCAAGTAATTGTTACGCGATTGAGGTGACGACGGATTTGAGAAACGCGTCGGCGTCCTCGCCCTTGGGAACCGATACGTAGACGACGAGTGGCTTTCGGTCGGCGGCCCACAACACATAGGTGACTTCGGTGGTGGGAGTCTTTGCGTCGAAGTAGGCAGCGAATGGGATGAATCCGGTGCCGATGTGGGGGACCGTTACGTTGAAGTCTCCCGTTTTGTTCTTTGGCGATTCACGTAGGCCCCAATCGAACCGTTTTAGTGTCACGCCTGCAATGGTGGAATCCGAAATCCCTCGAACATCGACGATTGGGTAAGAACGTAGGAAGGTTTCAAAGGCCGCTGCGCTTGTGAAGAATGGCTTCAATTGCGCGGAGAAATCCTTCTGATCAAACAGTGGATCGGCAAAGGTTTGGGGATCGGAGAAGATGGCTATCTGGCGGGTTTTCGCGTTGGTGAACATCACGGATTCAGGGTCAACAAGATCCGTTGTTGTGTTTGCTGGTATAACTATGCGCGCAGTGTATTTGCCAACCTTGGCATCGTAGGTTCCGGCGGTGACCGGAGTACCTATTTTCAGGCCGTTGGTTGGGGTGAGCGCCTGTGCCGGGGTTGCTGGGGCGGCTGGGGCGGCTGGAGTGGTGGCGGCTGGTGTTGGCGTTGCCGCTACTGGTGTGGCAGCGGCCGGAGCTGGACCAGTTCCAACATTGAGGGTGTAGTTCACTTTCGACAAGCTCCAGCTCGGCTTGCCCTTCACGAGGACTGGTTGGCCGTTGTCGTCAAGGTTGGAGAGTTCATCGCTGATGGTGACCCTGTGTGCGCCTGCAGGCAAGGCCTTGAGAACAATCATCCAGCCCTTTGCTTTGATGACCACATTGTCTGGCCCGGTAATGGGTCCAAACTCAGGTGCGGTGACCTTGGTCGTGAGAATGTCGGTGGTCACGAGGTACTTGGTGGCATCCACTTTTACCCCGTCGACGGAGAGCGTTGGTTTGCGGACGGAGGTGGGGAAGGTCTTCATGTACTCGTTGAGCTTCGCTTCCTCGCCGGGCTTCTTCCAATCGAAAATGCCGCCCGGCGTGATGGCAATCGGCAGCTTCGCAGGCACCGAACACGTGACGTCGGCAACCCCCGGACCGTTGGCCGAAAGGAACCAAACGCGGGTCGGATCCGGCTGAGTCCAAGCATCGCAACCTTGAAGTGCGAGGAGCGGATTGTTCGCAGCGGGTCCACCAAAGGCCCACTTCGTCCAATCACCCAACCAGTTCGCATACGATTTCCCCAACGGCGCCTCCTTAGCCCCAAACGCCGGCGAAACCCCCGCCTTAGCCTGCGCCGGTGTTGCATTGGTTGCGACCGTGCCCAGCGAGATCGCCAATGCCGCAACGCCGACGACTGCCGCCAACCCGCGCCTGTTTCCCGATTTGCTTTGCTCGGATCGAATAGAACGTATACGTATCATTGCTGTCTCCCTTAAGAATTGGTTCTCAAAGGCTGACCGTTCGTTCCATCCCTGTCAGTGCGTTTGGTGACGATGCGGAAGTCCGCTTGCCTACGTTCTCAAGCCTTTGGCCGACGGTGCGAATCGTATTCGCTTTGTTTACGGGTCCCTACGCCTTCACCAACTCGGTGTTCGCCATGCTCGTGGGTTCAGGTTGTTCCCGTTGGCAAGAGGCCCGCTTTCAATTCCGACCACATTGACAAGAGACTCGACCCTAGGTGCCGATGACAGTTCGCTCGATCCGTCGAAGGAGGGTGAGGCGAGGCGCGTCACTTTCGTCTTGGAAAGCGTTAGTAGAGGTCAAGTCCTCCACGGCCGATTCGTGGGTGGACCAATCGATTTGTTGGGTGTAGTCGTGCAGGAATCGCATGGACTTAATGAAAACGGATGGGTCTGAGTCACGGGATAAACGGCGCAGTGCAGTGAGATAATCATTCCGAAACCCGGTTGGAACGATGATTTTTGATTGGCCTCCTCGCACGAGTTCTGCGTTCATCATCACTCTCGCCATTCGGCCGTTCCCGTCAACGAAGGGATGTACCTCCGCAATGAGAAACCCTACGTACACGGAGCGTTCCCATGCAGTGTCAAGTTCTTTGAGGCGGGCAAAGCCTTCAGTCAACGTTCCAATCACCAGCGGTGGGTCAACGAATCGGGTGCTGCCAGCCTGATTCGGAATCTGCTTGAATTCCCCCGGCTTCTTTTCCGGGCGCCCGGCCATCAGTATTGCGTGTCTGCTTCGCAACAGTTCGAGAAACTCATTTGGGTTGGTTGCCACTTGGCTAATTTCGGCGAATTTGGAAACGATCCGGAAAGTTCCCGTTACGTCGTGTCCATCAGCGTGACGACCAGGTGGAACTATATCTTGGTAGACGATTGATCTTGCTTCCTCAACGGTGAAGGTGGTGCCTTCGATGTAGTTCGAAAAGTACGCCTCGTAGAAGGCCTGGATGGCAAAGTCATTGCTGGCTGGGTCCAAACCGCGTCGGCTCTGGGTGGCCGACGAACGAAGCGCGGTAACTAGGTCATCAAAGAGTTCGATGCGTTTGGCATCAAAAGGGATTCCCCGTTGACGAGCGTTGAGCGCCGGGCTTTGCGAATCGACCTGTTGTGAGCCAAGCGCCGCCCCGATGAGCTTTCCTAATCGAGCGATGGCATCATCGGAGACATCGAGTTGATTCGCTAGTTGCTCCGCTTCCAGACGATAAGCGCGCAGGTTTTCTTCACCATCGTTTTGGCAGAGCAGATTGACCCACGAGGAGAGTTCCGTATCGTCGAGTGTCCGAGGATCTCGGCCTTTCGATACGCGGGAAGCACGGGTGTTTTCTGTCAAAGCACGAGCCCGTGATGCTTGGTAAAGTCCTCCGGGTAGGGCGATATCACTATCGAGAGGGGACGTGCCAAGCCGGGCCAGGATGGTGAGCCCAGGCAAAACAACTTTGCGAGGCCGACGGTCATGGGCGAGGTAGAGGAATCCACCGGTTCGTCCTCCCGTTAGCGCGGAGCGGTCGGTGATTACGGCATTCGGGAACAGGTGTCCGGCGATGGCATGCCAATGCTTAGCGACGACCGCTTCAAGACTTGAAACGAGATCGGTCGTGTACACACCACGAATGACCTGTCGAAGCTCACCGCGAGCCACTCTCGAAGCCACCGTCTGGCGAGGTATGTCACCAGTGAAAATGATCTCGCTAATCACACATTCCTCCCCTTTTGACA
>JAYTWN010000063.1:0-2969 GCA_043743435.1 Acidimicrobiia bacterium | reverse complement strand
GCCGCCAGGAGCCGCAGTGCCGAAAGGCCGGCGATTGACCCTCGGCTCATACCCAACGTTTGAGAAATGTCGGGACCGAACACGCCAAAGGATTGCGCTTGAAAGGCGTCAACAAGGGTTAGCCCGCCAATGGCCGTGATCGGATACCAACCTTTACCTGCCCGGACGACCTCGCCAAGCTTGACATTTTTGGTTTCAACCCCGGTGACGCCTAGGGCTGCTCGTCCCTGGTTCCGGGAATCTTCTCGAGCCGAATCAATCCCGGCCAACAGATCAACCGACGAATCAGACTTAGGACCGCTGAGGACATCCGGAACACTCGGAACACTATGCGCGCTGACAGGAATGGGAGCACTAGGTGCGACGAGGGCAGTCGGGGCGAGATCGTCGGTGTTGCTCATTGGGAATCCTCGCGAAACACATCGAATTCCACTCGCTTGGCATGTTCGCCAATTCGTTTGCCCGAACGATCCAGGGGTACAACGGTCAATTCATGACGATCACGCAACGCCTTGGCCACACCACTACGACCTTCCAACGCGCCAATTTGCACGGCCATCCCATCAGGAGAATCCGTCGTAAAAATATTGAGACGGTTATCCAGTTTGAATGACTCGATCGACTTTCCCGGCGGCATGGGAAAGCGGTCAAGAAAGACTGCGAAGCCACCCAAATTCGCAGGCTTCGGATCCATGGTCCATTCGACAAACAACGGTTCAGAAACCAGTTCATTCTCGGCTGGAACCGTGATGGTAAGCGCCTTGTTCTCGCGAAACGCCAAACCGCCCGCACACCCCGTTGCTCCCAAAGTGATGCCAACAAGCAGCACAGCACTAAGGAACAAGCGAGAGGTACGGGCGGTCACGATACGTTGCGATCTGTCGAACCTAAGCGTGCAGACGAAAGCGTCTGAAGCGCAGAGGTCCAGCGAAGCAGAAACTTACAGGAACGGCTTTACCGCTGAAGCGTATTCGAAGCATCCGTTGATCGGACGTGAACAGCCAGGGTTGTACTTGAGCACCCGGTAGCCGTCGCCGCCATCGTAACGGCCAGGGCCGAACTTGGTAAGCCAGCCAACCGCAGGATCGAAGCCCTTGGCACCGAGCTTCTCGACCTGAGCAGCGAAGTTCTCAGCGTTGAGTCCACCCTTGATCTTGTCGCCAACGGTCTTCAAGAAGAAGAGGTTGTCGCAGTACGAAAGGGCGTAACGGGAGGTGTAACGAGCGCCGAGACCGGCAACCAACTTCTTGGCCTTCCAGATGTCGAGACACTTTGATTCCGACCCAGTGGTTGGCCACGAGTTCTGAATGTCTTCAGTATCCGTCACTGGATTGAAGCCTATGGCGATGGCGTTTTCAAACGACGCTTTCGATACGGCACGAATACCAAACGAAGGACCGTTTTGCACGATGCGAATGTTGTCGGTTGACGTGAATGACATCCGTGGGAAGTACTTGTTGTCTTCTGAGGACCACAGGAACTGCATGACGTTGCCAGCCGATACCAGCGACACCACATGGGTGATGCCCTTGGCAGCAAAACGGGCAGAAGCGGCAGCGGAGTCACGGCTTACGGTGTCTTGGGAAGTGGTGTCGAAGAACACCGTGTCGGCCGCTTCAACTCCAGACTTTTTGAGCTCCGCTTTGAGAGCCTCTACGCCCGCTTTGTAGGCGTCGTCACCCATGGAAAGGATGCCAACTTTGGTGCCCTTCGGATCAGCACCAAAGAACTTTTCATCAAGGAGCATTTTGGCGTACGAAGGGCCAATGCGGTCGATAGCGGGAAGGTTAGTTTGGTAAGCATACGGTGCCATGCGCTCGATGGTCTTGGTGTCAAACGGGAACGATCCGCCGCCTTCGAGGTAAACAACCTTCTTCTTGGCGAAGCACTCTTTGGAAGCAGTGGCCACAATGACCGACTGGCTCGCCAGGGCGAATACTTTTTCATCGTCGCCGAACGACGCACACAGGGCCGCGGCCTGGTCCACGTTGGACAGCGACAGGTTGAACTGCTTAATGACTGGCGTAATTTTGCGTCCGCCGATGCCACCGTTTGCGTTGATGTACTCCACGATTGCTCCAACCAGGGCGGTGGTGTTGCCCGTTGAGGTGGGCGTGAAACCATCGGGGTCACGGAAGCTGGCATCCAGGAAACCGATCTTGATGCTCGAATCGGTGACACCTTTACCGTTTTCTGCCGACACGACCGGAGCGGCAGCAGTTGGAGCAGCAGTGGCAGGCGGGGTTGTTGCCGGCGTCGTTGGCGGTGCTGCGGTCGTTGCTGGCGCGGCGGTGGTGGCTGGCGCAGTAACGCGAACCCATTTTCCAGCCTTGCCTGAGGCTTTGCATTCAAGGTTGGCTGAGCCGGCCGTAGCCGTTGTGCCTACTTGAGACTTCTTGCAGGCACCTCCTGCCTTCGCCGCAGCGAGAGCGCTCGGCGTTGAGATGACGACGGTGGCAGCGAGCGAGGCAAGCACAGCCCCGACTATCTTGACCGATACGGATTTTCGCATGAACTTCCCCCTGGATCGTTCTGAACTCAGTAGCTTTTGAAACGTTCAAATCTCAAACGCAGCAAGATTGGAACGGCGTTCCACTACTGCGGACAACGCTAGCAGTCCATTGTTTCCGGCATGTGACAGCCGTCATCCTTAGAAGGTCAAGCTCAACCGTTCACAAAGCGCCTTTGGTTCCAGGAGCACAGTCCCGCTACGGTCGGCCCTAGAGCGGGCCAGAGCGGGCCACACCGGGCCAGACCGGGGCGGTCAACCGTTGTCGAAGCCTTGAGGCGCTAACCTGTAGGGGCGAACCGTTACTGGCGCTGGAGCTTTTGTTCCGTCAGGTGGAATAACACCGTGGAGCGGATTCGTAGCAATATACATAACCGTTGAGTGCCGAGCGCCTGGGCACTTCATTTCGCACTCACGGAGGATTCCTATGTCTACAGACCAAAGCGCTTCAACCCCTACA
>JAYTWN010000062.1:0-2790 GCA_043743435.1 Acidimicrobiia bacterium | reverse complement strand
GCCCCCGACCCCGGCTGGCATTACGTCATCGTGTCCCTCCGCGATGATGCACCTGTATTGCGTAGCTACCGGATCGTGGATGGCGCCATCGCCGAAGAGCAGGTAACCGTCACTCGCTAAGCGGATTCTGCCGAAAAGCTTGTCGACACCAAACGCACACGGGCAAGCGCAGGGACGGGGCGAACCGGTGGCAACTCGTGGCAAAGGACCGGTGGTTCTGGAATTTCCGGAATCCCGATAACGTTGGTCAGGAATTAGGATGCGATTACGCAATCCGCTAGAAGCCGCAATCGGCCCACCCAGAGGTAAACATGAGCACCGTTGACATCCGCATCCCCACCATCCTTCGCGTGCATACCGGCGGATCGGCCAAGGTGGCCGTTACAGGCACAAACGTCGGCGAAATCCTCAGCGACCTCACCACGCAATTCCCTGGCATCGCCGGCCAAATCGTCACCGAAGACGGCAACCTGCACAAGTTCGTAAACCTGTACGTGAACGACGATGACGTGCGGTATATCGGCAAGCTCGAAGCTCCCATCAAAGACGGCGACGTTATCTCCATTCTCCCTGCAGTCGCCGGCGGCGCACGGTAAGCAAAGGTTCTCGACCAAGCTCTACGTGCGGAACCCGGTTCTCCAGCAGAACTCGCCCAAGCGCTCGAAGCTCATCAGTTCAACGGCAACACACGCACTACAAGCACTACACGCACTACACGCACTAAAGGCGCTCATGGCCATCGTTCGCAGCCCCCTGGATCTCATCGGCAACACCCCAATGGTGGATGTTTCTATTCTGAGCCCGAACCCCCGCGTAAAGATTTACGCCAAGCTCGAAGGACAAAACCCGGGCGGCAGCGTCAAAGACCGCATTGCCCTGAACATGATTGAAGCGGCCGAGCGAGATGGCCGGTTGGTGCCCGGGTCGGTGCTTATGGAGCCTTCGAGCGGTAACACCGGTATTGGGTTGGCTTTCGTCTGCGCTCTGAAGGGTTACAAACTCAAAATAGTTATGCCTACGAATGTGAGCCCCGAGCGCCGTCAAATGCTTGAGGCCCACGACGTGGACATCATCGACTCGCCAGGTTCGGAAGGTTCCAATGGAGCCGTGCGCATGGCCCAGCGTTTGGCCAAAGAAAACCCTGAGTGGGTTTTCCTATACCAGTACGGCAATCCCGCCAACCCCGCTGCGCACTTCAACGGCACCGGCCCAGAGATCTTCAAAGACTGTCCCGAAATCACCCACTTCATCGCCGGGCTGGGAACAGCTGGAACGCTTATTGGCGTGGGCTCGTACCTGAAAAGCGTGAAGCCCTCGGTGCAAATTTGGGCGGTAGAGCCACCAAGCGGTGAAATGGTTGACGGCTTACGGAACCTAGACGACGGCTACATTCCCGAAGTGTTTAGCGACAACAACGGGTTCGACATTCTCGATCGCAAAAAAGTGGTTCACCCCAAAGAATCCATCGAATGGACCCGCAGAATGGTCCGCGAAGCTGGCGTGTTTGCTGGTATCTCGTCGGGCGCCATCATGGCTGCTGCTGCGAAGTGCGCCGACGAAATCGAAGAAGGCGTGATTGTGACCATTGTGTGCGACGGCGGTTGGAAGTACCTCTCCACCGGCGCCTACTCCGGCGATATCGACGAAGTGACCGACCGCGCCAAGAAGATCGTTTACTTTTAAGCACGACCCGCCAGCACGACCGGCACCACGGTGGCAAACAACCTGCACAAACTGGGCTGCACGCATTGCATTGGAACCAGCGCACCGTCGCAGGGCGGTTAGCCTGGAGAAATGTCTTCACGCAGTTATGACCGCACGCCGGCCGATCTTCGCCCCATCACCTTCACCCGTGATTACACCGAATTTGCTGCCGGATCGGTCCTTGTGGCGTTCGGTCGCACCCGTGTTCTTTGCACTGCGTCGATCGACGAAGACGTACCCCGTTGGATGAAAAACTCTGGCAAAGGTTGGGTCACGGCCGAATACTCCATGCTGCCTGGCGCCACCCCGGAACGCAACGATCGTGAAGCCGCCAAAGGCAAACAATCCGGAAGAACCCAAGAAATCCAGCGCCTCATCGGACGAGCGTTGCGCGGCGTAACCGACATGAAGGCCCTTGGTGAACGCCAAATCGTGCTTGATTGCGACGTGCTCCAAGCCGACGGTGGCACCCGAACCGCCAGTATCTGCGGCGCCTATGTAGCCCTCCACGATGCGTGTACTCGATTGGTGCAAGCAGGCTCCATTCCCCGCAATCCACTAACCGCAGCGTGTGCCGCCATCAGTGTTGGGATCGTTGGCGGAATTCCTCTGTTGGACCTTGACTACTCCGAAGACTCCACGGCCGATGTGGACATGAATGTGGTCATGACCTCGGAGGGTCGCTTCGCTGAAGTGCAAGGAACCGCGGAGGGAATGACCTTTGCCCGCGGTGAACTTGAATCCATGCTGGGGCTGGCTGAAGCTGGTATCGAACGCATCTTGGCCGAACAGCAACTGGTGTTGGCCAACCCACCGACGCGACGAGTCCTGACTCGTGAAAAATCTTGAGGAGTCCAATGCTGACGAGATTTCCCTCAAGTACCCCGCCCTTTCAAATTTTGGTGCACCGGGGATTGAAGGCTGTTGCCGTTGGCCTGGTAACCGTTGCTTCGCTAAGTCTACTTACGAGTTGCACTGATACTGCCGGGAACGTAGCGGACTCAGCAGCGCCAAATTCGGGTGCGACCGTAGGGGCCCCAACCATTGCTTCCGCCGATGAGACGATAGCGGCGACTGACACCACGC
>JAYTWN010000061.1:0-15362 GCA_043743435.1 Acidimicrobiia bacterium | reverse complement strand
TACTTCTTGGCGTTGTCCCATGCGCCGCCGCCGGTGCACATCGAGATCGCCACGAACAGGCCGGTCACGATGGTTCCCATCAGCAGGCCCCCCAGCGCCTTCGGTCCGAGAAGCAGCCCGACCAGGATCGGAACCACCACCGGCAGCAGCGACGGGATGATCATTTCCTTGATCGCCGCGGTGGTCAGCATGTCGACGGCACGACCGTACTCCGGCTTGGCGGTGCCTTCCATGATGCCGGGGATCTCCTTGAACTGTCGGCGCACTTCGACCACCACCGCGCCGGCGGCGCGGCCTACGGCTTCCATCGCCATCGCGCCGAACAGGTAGGGAATCATGCCGCCGATGAACAGGCCGACGATCACCATCGGGTCGCTCAGGTTGAAGCTGATCGCCTGGCCGTAGCCTTCCAGCTTGTGGGTGTAGTCCGCAAATAACACCAGCGCAGCCAAGCCGGCCGAGCCGATGGCATAGCCCTTGGTCAACGATGCAACGGCTCAGACATCGGGGGAAGTGCCAACCGTGTTTGCCCATAGTGGAGGAGGGAAAGCGGCGCAGTGAGCTCGCGTCGACCGGCCTCGATTGCTGAAACCATCGACGCGGAAATTCCGAGAATCTCGCCCAGTTGCTCTTGGTTTATTCCCTCGATTTCTCGGTATGCGCGCAGACGGTTCATGGTGCGCCTGCCTCGCCCAATTCGTCCATGCTTCCCAACTCGTCGAACGAATCGGCTCGGCCTTGATCGAATCCGGTCGAGGTGTCGGCGACATATGGCCAGGTGCCGGCGAGCGTAGGAGCACCGGTGACTTCGAGACGTTTCTTTCCGGCGAGAAATCGGGTGCCTGCTACCGAAAGATCGAGACCAAGCGGATGAAAACGGTGCACCATCATCTTGACGGGCGACGCGATGAACGGTGCAGAATCGAACAGCGCATTGTCTTGGCGGCGACTGCGTTCGATCGATACGGCCGCGTGGCTGCGCAGCAAGTAGACCTGCTGCGTGGCCCGGCTGGTTAGCTCGACTCGCCCGTACTCGGAGTATTCGGCACCGAGTACAAGGAACTCACCGTGCGTTGCCAGTGCCTGTACGACCGACAACATGTGATGCACTTTGGCCATCATGGTCGGTGGTGATTTATGAACTTCGTTGAATTGGCGACTGTAGAGCGATGCCTCTGCGTAGCCGGAAAGGAGGTATTCGGCGATTGGATCAAGCTCGGGATCAGTCATGTCGAAATACTACATTCGCTGTGCAATTTTGACAAGCATTGTTGTAGTTGCTCGCGAGGTTCACGCCCAAGTGGGCTGTGGGAGCTTGAGCATTTCGACTGCCCACAGCCTTGCTAGCAACATTTTGGGCGATTTACTGGTGGCTCGCTTGGCGAAACGCGTCTCGCCGATGGCCGACTGTACCGCGTCAAGTTGGGGCTGTTCACCGCAGGCCCACACTTGCTACGCTTTCGGTTGTAAGCCCCTGCGCAGCCTCTCCCCGTTAGGGTCATGCGGCCAGGGGCAGATTATTTCCTGGCTCAAACACTACCGGGGCATGTGGATTCCGATCGGCACTGCGTAGTGGCAGCTCAGAGATCTCTCAAGGGATTCTTCACGCAAAGGGTTGAGCGGCGACCTTCGGTGTGATGGCTCTGTAAAGATTCCTGACGCGCTGTGTCAGCGATCTTTAGTTGGCTGGGAGCTGGATCCCGCAGTGCCGACAGAAGCGGTGGGCGGCGTTGGCGGGTGTTTCGTGTGTGCAGTTGCGGCGGAGGAGGTAAATGCGAATTGATTGCACGGTGCTTTGGAGGGCGAGGGTTTGGCTGGGTGTTCCGTTTTCGTCTCTGAACTCGGCTTCGGATCCGACGGCGATATCGATGGTGGGAACTTCGGCGTCGCTGCACCATGGATCGTCGAGTGGGTTGTCATCGTGGGCGATGGTGATTCGGTAGCTGCCGCTTCGTTCGCGCATGTAGAACCCTCTTCCGTCGACAACCCCGCCGATGACGAAAGGGAACGCTTCGACCCTCAGGTTGCTTGCACCCCGAGGCCGGTGGCTTCGCTCTCGAATTCTTCAGTGCGCATACGTTGTTCTTCGACCAATTCGGGGTCTGGCTCGAAATCTTCGAACTCTTTCCAAATGGCTTCACGCTCGGCCGGGGTGAGTTGGCAGTTGCATGGTGCCAAAGTTGACGAAGCGCTGGATGCAACCAAAACCTTAAACGACTTACTAAGTCTGCTTATTATGAACGATCCCAGAAAACTCGATGAAGCGCTGATCCTGCTCGACAACGACGTGCGGGGCGCCCGTGAAATCATCAAGCTGGTACAGGACAACACTCATGGAGCTACGCAAGGACGAAGTGCCGACTCATCACAAGTTAGCAATGCCGCTTCTGATCCTGGATTATTGGTGGCAGAAACACGAAAACTCGTGAAGGCGCTTCGAAACATGGAACACCGCACGATGGAACACGCGTGAGACCCACGGATTTCCTGCTTGCGGCACGAGGATTCCTCGCCATTGAGCCGTTCACCGAAGCACAACGTCGATCAGCGGCCTCAAACGCACCTTCGGAGTGACGGAGCCCTCGGACAAAGAAGCGGCAGGTGTGTAGCCCACTTGTCGGGTCGTACTCAGGTTCCGGGAACACCTCGATGTTGTTGGTTTCGCGGGGCCCTCCGCTGCGCTCCAGGATTTCGAAAGGCTCGGCCTTCTCGTCAAGGTTGAGGGAGGCAACGAATTCGGAAAATTCCGGCCGGTTGCGGCCCATCACGCGGTTCTCGAAGAGCGGAAACAACTCGTCGCTCTCGTAGACCGTTCCAAGCTCCGGGAACGAAAGGAAGGGGGAAAACTCGCTAATCTCCTTCTCCTCGGGCAGGTACGCAAAGAGGTAACGAGTGCCAACCGGCGACTGAAACATTGAGAGTCGTGCCACGGGCCTAATCGAGCGGTCGCTAAATTGCTTGGCTACGAAGAGGTGGCGGGTGCGGGCTTTGCTGATTCGATGCCGGTAAATCAAAACGATCGACATGTCCTTGCCACTTTTGCAATCACGCACTAGGGGTTATTGACTTCGATCACCGTTGTAGCAACAGGGGCAGGGGGAACCACGACGATGCTGGGGATCACTGCGGTTGCGGGAAGTGGGACAACCGGAGCGATCGACGTAGCAGCAACCGGTGGGGCCTGCGGCGCCGTGGAAAGAAGGGTCGTCGTGCCAAGTGGAACGGTTCGTTTCGGGGCAGCACCGGCCTTGGTCGTGGTGGTTGCCGGTGTGGCGGGAGCAATGGTGGTGCTCGTTCCTGTTGCGGTGGCCCGGGCCGATTCTCCGGCCTGGCTGGCCAACGTCACGGGCGGTGCGGTCGCCGCTGCACCCAGGCCAACACCAGCGTTGGTTGTCGGTGCACCTTTTAGTGCTGTCGGCATCTTGAGTGTCGAGCTCACAGCGAACTCAGTGCCCAGCGTCGTCGAAACCAACGTCGTCGAAACCAACGTCGTGGTTGTTGTTGTCGACGTAGTGGTGGTCGTAGTAGCCAAGTTGATCCGTCGAGCTTCAACCGCGCACGGGGGCAGAGGTTTCGCTGGAGCACCCGTGAATTCAAAGTGCATACCGTCGGGAATGGAAAAGCTTCCGCCCCACGCAAAACCATGGGCACGGAAGATTTCCACAATGCAGGGATGAATCGTCGGCTTCCCTCCAAAAGGGTTGGTCGACGGGTTGATATCAATGGCCGCGGCCCACGAATGACGAGACAGGTTACGGCCCGAGGTGCCAGTGTTGGTGCGAATCTCGCGTCCGTTGAAACAGTTGCCAGCTTTGGCGGTATCGGCAACGTTGATGATCTCGTCGAGCCCAACAAACTCAATATCGGTCAAGGCTGCTTTGAGAGGACCCAGCACTAATTTGTGGCATGACTTGTCACCGATGGTGGGCAGGGTCATTCGGCCAACGTTGGTTGCCAACCATTGAGGATTTACGGTGATGGACTTACCGTTTCGCCGAATGGTGAACTCACCCAACAGCAGTTTGAGTTGCGCTTGAGAGAGCAGTTTGTCCGGCGACGGGGGAGTCCAGGAAGCGGTGACTCGAATGTTTTCGGCAGCTAAGGACTTTTCAACACTCGTAACAAAAGCATCACGTTTGCTAGGAATTTTCCACATCAACAAACGCTCCGGACGGTCCACCCCAAAGCTTCGAGCCGTATCCAGCGACACGAGTATTTCGGCGTTCAACGCTCGTCCGTCGTCGACAATGGCGCCCACGCGAATGAGGTGCAGCACGGAATCCCAACCACGCAACATGATGGTGTCGCCCACCTTGGCACTGCGGAGCTTGGCCGATGAAACACTCAACACCGCGTCGGCAGCCATAAGCACACTGGCAATATCGGGCCCGAGCACAGGTGAGGCCGTATCGGGGGTGACGGCCATGAGTGAAACTGGCGCACTTTCGCCATCGGGGAAGGACTGCACGGTCGAAGCGCCTCGGCGAACGGCAAGCAACTCGATAGTGCCTTGATGGACGATTCCGGCGACCGCGTTGTTGGAAAAAGCGAACCCAATACCCTTCACAACCGTGCCCATGTTGAGGCCGCGTGATTGGGTGATGGCCAGGGTGTCCTGGCGAAGGCTGGCTCCGCCGCCTTTGGGTCGGCTTGGCGAGGCGGCAATATCGACAGCGGTGGTTGCTGGCTTGCGTGCCGTGGCCTGTGCGCTCACGTTGGAGGCTTTCCAGATCGCCCCCACGGTTGTGACCAAAAAGGCCATGGCGCTAGCAAGGGCCACTACAGCCAACGGGGTTTCCCAGCGGTTTCTCGCTCGCTTGCTGGTGGACTCCGACGGCATTACTGCAAGGTTAGAAGCCAGAACGCCAACTTTCGGGTTATCGCTGTGGCAGTTTTAGTCACCCCTGGGCGATTTCGCTAGCAAGCACCCGAGAACGGTCATCGGCAGGGAAGGGAAGAATGCGGTCGACCGGGCGTCGGGAGTGGCTGGCACGTGCGAGAGTTAACCGGTGGGTTCTCTGATCGATACATTGCCGCCGGTAGGGAGCGATCCGCTCGATGTGGTCGATACCTTTATGACGTGGGCGCAAGCAGGTGGTCGTCCGCTGTATCCCCATCAGGAAGAAGCGCTGCTGGCCCTGGCTGAAGGTAACCATGTGGTGCTGGCCACGCCGACGGGTTCGGGCAAGTCGATGGTAGCGATCGCGGGAATCGTATTGGCCCTCAATCGCGGCGAGCGTGCGGTGTGGACGGCCCCGATTAAGGCGCTGGTGGGGGAGAAGTTCTTCGAACTGGCCGAGATGCTTGGTCCTGAGCTTGTCGGCCTGGCCATTGGTGATGCGTCGATTAACCGTGAAGCGCCGGTGTTGGTGTGCACGTCTGAGGTGTTGGCCAACCAGGCCCTAGCCCGCGGCTCGGAAACTCCGGTGGGTTTTGCCTGTCTCGACGAGTTCCATTACTACGGTGATCGTGATCGCGGCTGGGCCTGGCAGGTCCCTCTGCTGACGATGCACAACTGCCAATTCCTGTTGGCTAGCGCAACGTTGGGCGACGTGACGGGCTTAGTTGCCGACCTTGAAGTACGTTCCGGGCGGCCCATTACCAGTGTGATGTCGGTGAACCGCCCGACCCCGCTGTATCCGCAATACCGCAACACGCCGATTGCCGACACGATTGCCGAAGCGGTCGAGAAAGGCCTGTATCCGGTTTACATGGTGCATGGTTCTCAAGCCGCAGCCATCGAGCAAGCACAATCGCTGGTGTCGTTGCCGCTCACCACCCGTCCGCAACGTGAAGCCATTGCTGAAGCGCTGAAGGGAGTAAAGCTCAACACCGGCTTTGGGCAGATGCTGGCGCGCTACCTTCGCAACGGCGTGGGTGTGCACCATGCTGGAATGTTGCCCCGCTATCGACGCTTAGTGGAGAAGCTCGCCGGTGAGGGTTTACTGCCGGTCATTTGCGGGACCGACACCCTGGGCGTAGGTATCAATATTCCCATTCGAACAGTACTGCTCACTGCACTTACGAAGTACGACGGTACGAAAGTACGCACGCTTAGGGCTCGCGAATTTCATCAACTCGCTGGCCGTGCCGGACGCCCAGGATTTGATCCTGATGGACACATCTGGGCGCAAGCACCAGAGCACATCATCGAGAATGAACGAGCGTTGGCCCGGGTTGGCGATGATCCCAAGGCTCGTCGCAAAGTGAAGCGGGCCGCACCGGCGAAGGGTTTCGTGCACTATGACGACAACACCTTCAACCGTCTCCTGGCCGCACCGCCCGAACCGCTTACCTCCCATTTCCGAGTTACCCCACATTTGGTTGCGAGTGTTTTGGGTCGCGAATCCGGCGAGATCGAAGCACTGAAAGATCTCCTGCAAAACAACCACGACACTCCTGCACGGAGACGGGACCACGTGAAGCGAGCCATTGCCGTCTACCGGTCGCTTGAAACCGCCGGTGTAGCGGAACGTCTCCGCAACGCCGACGGGGTGTGTATCGGCGTGCGTATGGGTTCAGAAGTTGAGGGCAGCGATGATCGCCTCGATGTGAGCTTCACCTCACCACTTGGACCCTTCGCCATCGAAGTGATCGCCACGCTTGATCCCGAATCACTCACCTATGTGATCGATGTGGTGAGCGTGATCGAATCCATTCTCGATGACCCTATGGCCATTCTGATTGCCCAGGAGAAAGCCGCTCGAGCACTGGAGTTCGCCCGCATGAAAGCCGAAGGGTTGTCCTTCGACGAACGGGTCGATCAGGTTGGCAATGTCAGTTGGCCCAAGCCGCTGGCCGAAGTGCTCACCACCAGTTACGACATGTACCGCAGCCATCACCCTTGGGTGCACGATGCCCCGTCACCCAAATCGATTCTGCGCGAAATGCTCGAATCCGGTGAAACGTTCGCCGGGTTTATCAAGCGTTACAAACTGGAACGATCCGAAGGTTTGCTGCTTCGTTACCTTACCGATGCGTGGCGGGCACTTGATCGTTCTCTGCCATCATCGGCCTACACCGAAGCGCTCGAAGACGTAATCGTATGGCTGCGTGCATTGTTAACGGCGACCGACGTTTCGCTGATGGAAGAGTGGGAAACCCTCGCCGGGCTCACTTCTGCTGTGCGGCTCGTTCCCGACGCGCCCGTTATGAACACCGGTCCACCAAAAGCGTGGCGAACCACAGTGCGTACCGCGGCGTTTGGTTGGATTGAGTTGCTGGCTCGACGAGCCTACGTTGGTCTCTCAGAACGCACCGGGGTTACCGAAGCAGACATTTGGAATGCTATGTCCTCATACTGGGCAGAACACAAAGTTCTCGGTACCGACGGGGACGCCAGGTCGGCAACGTTCTTTGCGTTGAGCGAATCTGCGGATGAATGGGTCGTGCGCCAACGTTTCGCTGACCCTGAAGGTGATGGTGATTGGGCCTTTGAAGCCACCGTAAACATAGCCGAAGCCATGGAAAACGGAGCCCCTTCGTTGGTGTTGCGGTCGCTGGGCCGATTTGGCGAAGAAGTTACGTTCGTGATTCCCAAAAATCGCTGACCTCTCAATACTGGCGGGCCCCATCTCCACTTCGCTTCGAGCCCGCCAGTGAGTTCTGAGTGGTGGTTGTGGTTTCGTAGATGATTCGTGGATGTCTTAGATTTGTGGGTGTCTCATGAGCGTTCGGTTCGTTTGTTTAGCGTAAAGATGTTGAGGGGTAACGTCGGGAGGTGATTGAGAGCGCCTTTGCCGAACCTTTCGCTGGATTGTTGCCTGTGGCCACGTGGTCGATGCTGGACCGGGAGAGTGTTGAGGCCCTGCAGCGGATTCTGGCCGACTGTCGTTCGGTCCCCGCACCTGCTTCGCTGAGGGTGGTGGCTGCTGCTCTGCGAGCATCCTGGCGTGATCAGGACAAACCCGCAAAAGTAGCGGCATTGCTCGGTGAAGTAGACCCGGCGCAGCTCAGTGACAGCGGACTGTTGATCCTGGCGGCAGCTTCGGTAGTTGATCCAACGTGGTCAGGAGAAGGCGACATCGATCCCGACGATCTGGTAGCCATAAGTGCCCTCGATACAGCCGATTGGTTGCAAATCGTCGTGAACGGCGCCAAACGAGGAGCGGGCCAATACTTCATGGCTGAGGACTTTCTTGACTGGATCGAAGATGATGTGGTGTCCGACGATCTCGAAGCCGTTGAGCGCGGCCTGGCCTGGCTAGACAGCATCTGGCGTTCCATTGGCTTGATCGACGACGAAGACCGGTTGACCAACGTAGGCGAATGGGTCCTCCCGCGGGCACTCTGCCATGCATGGGGTGCATCGTTTGACTAAGGGGTGTTTGCGGCTGGTTGGGAATGTCTGAGGGATGCCTGGCTCAGGTGTTTGTCAGACCGAAAGATGCCCGTCTCAGGTGTTTGTCAGGTGGTTGCTGTGACTTTACGGTTCTCACCGGGCTCTTAGAGAGTTTGCGCGAGTGTATGCCTATGGAATTTCGAAGCAGGGTCCCTGAGCATTCGTTGCAGAATGATTCCGGCGGTCGTTCCCGACGTTCCCATCGATCACGTCAATCACATCAATCACGGAGCTCGGTGGCTGCGGTTGGTCTGCTCGGAGCCGCATTACTTTTCAGTGGACTCACCAGCTCGAACCTGGGGGCCCAAGGGGCTGTTGCCGCACAACAGCCGAGCGCAACGGGAAACGCAGTCGAAGGGACGCCACGAAGCTATTCGTTGCAGCTGCTGGCGCCAACAAGCACCAAAAAGAAGATTGCCACGAAGGCAACCAAAACCACGAAGGCAACCAAAACGACGAAAACGACGAAACCCACGAAAACCAAGAAAATCACAGCCAAGAAGCCTGCAAAAGCACCTGCGGCAGTAACCGGTTCCGATGGTATCGCCGTGGCAATTGTTCCTGGAACCGAACCGACTTCCCTAGCTGCTTCACTGCCAGCTGGCGCACCCGTAGCGCAGCCTGCGCCAACGATTCCTGTGACCCCGGTAGGGCACCTGCAGTGTTCGCCACCTGCAGGGACTCCAAGCTGGAATGTGCCACGGTTGCGGTGCCCTTCGATCCAGCAAATCCTGGAGGCGAACGGATCGACCTTTTTGTTTCTCGGCGTAAAGCAACCGGCCCAGCCCATCGGGTGGGGGTGTTGTTCGTAAACCCCGGCGGCCCGGGAGGACCTGCCTACGACACTGTTCGAAGCGCTGGCCAGTATGCAACTCCCGAGATGCTGGAACGGTTTGACATCATTGGCGTGGATCCCAGAGGAACCGAACGCAGCGCTCCTCTGAAGTGTGACACCGCAACGAAACCACGTAACAGTGCCAGCGGCGCCCGGCTCTCCTACGCCGATGCATTTGCCGATTCATGCGCTACCAACGATGCCGCACGTTTGTTGTTCATGGACACCCAAACCGCGGCGCGCGACCTAGACGCGGTCCGAGTATCGCTCGGTGAACGCCAAATCAACTACCTGGGAATGTCGTACGGCACCTATTTGGGGGCGATCTATCGAGCGCAGTTTCCTGATCAGGTTCGCTCGATGATTTTGGACAGTGCCGTTGACCCATCGCGATTCGGGAACAACATGCTCCTCGACCCCATCGCCGCCACCGAAAAAGCGCTCGACGGGTTTTTGGATGAATGTGCCTCTGGTCGGCTCACGCCGTGCGCCTTCAACGATGGAACTGATCTGCGCGCGAAGTATCTCGCGGTTCGGGAGGCCTACGTGAAGAGCTCTCGGTTCTCGCGACCCAACGCCGAACGAACCTTCGACGAAAACATCGCGGGATTTATTGGCTATCCCCGTAAACGGCTGGCCGGTGTTGGGTCGGGCACTTGAAGAACTGGCCAAAACGGGCTCAGGTGTATTCCGAGTCCTGCCAGGCGACAATCAGTCACCATCGGATTCCGAACGTCTGACATCTTTAGATGCCTTTTCTGATGCCACGAACCTTGCCATCAACTGTCGTGACGGAATCCTTCCTCGAGACCCCGCAGCTGATCAACAGGTTCGCGATGGCGTGGCGCTGGTGGGCCCACGATTCTCTGGACTCATAGCTAGTTCGGCCGCTGCTGATAGTTGTGTCAACTGGGCTGCGCCGGTCACGCCGCAAATTCCGCTGGGCCCGCAGCTCAAGGCAGCAACATTGGTCATTGGCAATACCTTTGATCTCACTACGCCCTACGTTTGGTCACAGAGTTTGGCCACAGTTTTGCAAGCACCGCTGCTCACTCGTAATGGCGGTGGTCACGTCGCAATCACCAAAAGTCCGTGTATCCGCGAAGCGTCAGCGCGATTCCTCATCGACAATACTGTCCCCAGTTTTGGAACGATATGTTCACCTAGTTTATCGAACCCTTCATGAACGTAGCGCTAACGGCGCCCGGCGATATTCATACTTTCTCCGGCACAAGACCGTAGGTAGGCCGCGTCATCCTGGTCGTTCAACGAGTCAAGAGAGTTGGGGCGCTACTCCTTAGGGTCATGCCATCAAGCGTGTCGAAGCGAGGTCCCGGCGCCGGGCTGGTAATCCAGTTCGCTCGGAGAACGTCGAGCGGTACGGGTTCATCGAACAAGAAGCCTTGAACAAAATCACAACCCAGGAGTTGCAGCGCAGCAAGCTGGGCGTCGGTCTCTACACCTTCCGCGGTAGCCCGCAGACCCAGACTGTGAGCGAGAGCAATAACGGTACGTACGATTTCTCGATCGCTCTCAGCTTGAAACCCCAAGCCCTGGATGAATGATCGATCGACCTTCAGTGAGTCAATGGGGAACGACGAAAGGTAATTGAGTGACGAGTAGCCGGTGCCAAAATCGTCGACGGCAATAGAAACGCCAAGTGCCTTCAGGTTGCTCAGTGTTTCTACGGTCTTTTCAACGTTTTGCATGAGAACCGATTCGGTGATTTCAAGCATCAGGCGATGACCCGGAAATCCCGTTCGCGTTAAGACACGTGCAATGCGATCCACGAGACCAGGATCGTCTACCTGCAACGAAGAGAGGTTTACGTTCAACATCACCCCGACTACCGCGAGGAGCTCTTGACAAGCGTGTTCAAGTATCCAGTCTCCAATGGGAAGGATTAAGCCGGTTTCCTCGGCTAAACCGATGAACACATCGGGGGAGAGGCGGCCCCGGGTAGGGTGATCCCAACGCACAAGGGCTTCAACCGAGACGATCTGGCACGACGGCGCACCGAGAATTGGTTGATACAGCAGTACAAGTTCACCGTTTGCCAAAGCGTGTGGCAAGTCGCTCATGAGCGCCAAGCGATCCATCGCGCGGGCACGCAAGCGTTCATCGAATTCCTCTGCCCGACCGCGTCCCCGTTCCTTCGCTCGATACATTGCCACGTCGGCGTCGCGGAGCAGCGTTTCCGGAGTGGACTCGGGAGTTGAAAGGGCAATACCGATGCTGCCAGACGACGAATATGGGCGACCGAGACCAATATCGAATGGTTCGGTGAAGATCGCTTGAAGCCGGCTTGCGGCTTCTCGAATGGCACTGTCGTCTTTTCCGGAGACAAGGACAACAAATTCATCGCCGCCAAAGCGACCCACGACATCGCTAGAGCGTAAGGCTTGGCCCATTCGCCGAGCGACCGCCTTGAGAAGCCGGTCGCCGGTTTCGTGGCCAAGACTGTCGTTTACGATCTTGAATCGATCGAGGTCGCAAAAAATTACGCCAACTCGCTCATTCGTTCGTTTTGCTCGGGCCAAGCTCAGGGCGAGATGTTCATTGAGGATGAGGCGATTGGGTAAACCGGTTAAGGCATCGTGGGTGGCTTGATGAAGGAGTCGTTCTTCAAGTGTCTTGCGTTCGGTGACATCCTCCATCGTTCCGACAAAACCCACCCGGTTTCCATCCGGATCCAAGAGTGCAGTCCAACGTCCGATAACGCTTTTTCGTACTCCGTTGTGACCATAAAGAACTAAATCCAATACTCCAGAATCGGCGTTACCCGCCTGGACGCTGAGCAGTTTTCGTTGATCTTTGCGGTCTATGGAGTCGAGCCAGCCGCTCCCAACCGCTCGGTCCATTGGTTGACCAGTGAGTTCTGTCCAACGTTCGTTGACAAATTCACAGCCGCCCTCGTTCGACAGTTGAAAGATTGCAATAGGGGCCGAAGTGGCGAGGGCCCTGAATCGAACTTCCTCGGCTCGTCGTTCGTCTTCGGCGTGGCGCCGTTCGGTGATGTTTCGACACGTCAGAACAATGATTCCCTCGCTTGCAAGCAAGTTGAGGGGTAACACTTCATGAGGGATCCACGATCCGTCCTGGTGGAGTATCCGAATGTCGACGGAGCGGGTACTGCCTGCTATTTCTGCGGCCACGGAAAGTAGTTGGACCGCTGTTTCGAAGTCCGCTTGATGGACAAATTCGACGACGTTGCGACCGATTGCCCTGTCAATGGAGTAGCCCAGGAGACGGTCCACGGAATCCGAAGTGGCCAAAATGATCCCGTTGCCATCGATAACGATGGCAACATCGAGGGCGTTCCCAGCGAAACGCACAAAGTCAAAGTCCGCTGGAGCCATATCCAATTCCTCGACTCCTCAGCACCCATACTTGAGAAACTTTGTTGAAGGCAGGCCAAACACCCACCAGTGCCCCGCTGTCCAGGATGAATACTCCTTGGTCGATGTGCTTTCTCCGTGTTTGAAAAGCTTTTGGAACCGCCAACGTCTTCGAGCAGGTTACGAGCCGCTGAAAATTGCAAGTTCCACAATTTTTGCTCGAAGGTATTCGCCGAGACCCTTGGCTTGAGCATCCATTCGGGTGGAGGCGGCAACTCCTTCCTCGAGGAGGCCCACGATCACAAAATTGAGCGCATAGAGGTTTGGCAATTCACTGCGTTTCACCGTGAGTGCGCGGGTTTCTGGCAACAACTCTTGGACCTTTTCCGGAGTGAGAAAGTTGGTAATCCACCCATACTGCTCATCGGTTTTTACCCAAACTCCGATGTTGGCGTTTCCGCCCTTGTCGCCTGACCTAGCGCCGATGAGGCGTCCCAGTGGAGCACGAATGGTTTCGTAGCTGCCTGCTACCGCAGCGCTATGTGCGCCTAGTAACGGCTCTGGTAGGTTAACGGGTGGGTAGGTGGCTGCGGTTGCTGCCACAGTTGTGGATCGGCCACTCAGATGCACCACGCTGGGGCACAATTCGCTGGGAACGAGAGCTGGCCAATAGACACCGTAAGCGTGTGCGGCAGAAGGCGCCCCGGTACCAAACATGCCCGGATACGTGGACAATGCCATTTCCACCCCGACGTTGGCAAACGCCCGGCCCACTTTTCGCTCGTCGGGATCCTTAACGATGAAACTCAGTGTGGCCACGCCCTCTTCGTTGGTGGCGGGATCGACTTTGTCGCCCCGTATGAGCCGGGTGGTGGCTTGGGCGAAGGATGCACGACCGCCTTTTTGGTTGCCCCAGAAGGTGCGTTCAACCAGATCTGCTTTCGCCTCGATATCGAGACCGGTGAGGCAGAAACTCATGGTATTTCGGTAGCCTCCTTCGAGATTGATACAAACCTTGGTGGTGGGCGGTGCCGGCTCGCCTCGGGTTCCCGATACCAACACGCGATTGAGGCCTTGCTGCGAAACGGCGATGGTGTCGAAGCGGGTGACGACATCGGGATTGATGTACCGAACGCCTTGAATCTCATAGAGTAGTTGTGCAGTAACCGTACCTACACTTACTAATCCGCCGGTACCTTCATGTTTGGTGATCACGCAGGAGCCATCGGCAGCAATCTCGGCAATGGGAAAGCCTGGGCGTTCTAACCCGGGGACCTCTTGGAAGAAGCTGTAATTTCCGCCGGTAGCTTGGCAACCACATTCAATGATGTGCCCGGCAACTACGGCACCGGCGAGTTGATCCCAGTCGTCGCGTTTCCATTCGTGATACCAAGCGGCTGGGCCCACCACGACCGCCGCATCCGTGACTCGTCCGGCGATGACGATATCGGCACCCTGTCTTAGGGCCTCGGCGATACCCCAGCCCCCGAGGTAGGCGTTTGCGGTAATGGGCATGCGGTCACCGAGGTCGGCTCCGGTGTCGAAGTTGGTAAAGGCGAAACCATCCGTGCGTAAGTCATTCCAGCGGGGGAGTAGATCGTCGCCGGTTACGTAGGCGATGTTGGGCGAGAGGCCAAGCTTGGTGGCAACGTCGGCCACCGCCTCTGCGCAAGCTTGTGGGTCGAGGCCGCCAGCGTTGGTAACCACTTTGATGCCTTTTTCGAGGCATGCGGCCATGACGTGTTCCATCTGGGTAACGAAGGTGCGGGCAAAGCCACCCACTCCACCCTTGCGGGAGCGGGCCAGAATGAGCATGGTGAGCTCAGCCAGCCAGTCACCCGTCAGCACATCGATCGGCCCGCCCTCGACCATCTCTTTGGCTGCGGTGATGCGGTCGCCGTAAAATCCCGAACAGTTGGCAACTCGTAACGGACGCTTGATTTCATTGGGCATGGCTCTATCGTCGCCCGTCTTGATCGGTGCTGCAATTCAATCGCCCTTTGCAGTCGCGCGGCCTTTGCGGCTCGTCGGGTGATTGTGACGTTGCGTTGGGTCCGTCGTCTTGAAGAGTTCACAACAACCACCCACCTTGAAGTGGATTGAGACTCGAGGCAGGTGGTGAGTGGCATTGTGGTGGACGTGGGTGCTCGCAGTTGGGGAGGGCCGACGCTTGTTGGCTACTTTCGACGGTGTACTTGACTACTTAACGATCGTTAAGGACAATAGGGGCATGCGTTCTTGGCCCTCAACAAAGAGATCACCCGAAATTGACGTCAACAGGACTCCTGAATCGAACGAGCTTCATGTGTTCGAAGCGTTTCTCAACGCCGGGGGTGTGGTGGAACCTGGTGATGACATTCCTGCGCCGTACCGTCGTGAGGTGTTTCGTTTCATTGAGATGCACGCCAACTCGGAACTTTTTGGAGGGTTGTGCGAGCGGTACTGGGTCTCCCGGGCGCCGGGGCTCCACCGCAAAATGGCGTTCCTGGCCAAAACCCAAGACGAAATTGGCCATGCGCACCTGCTGTACATGGTGGCCGCCGATCTTGGATTGAAAACCCGTCAGCAAATGATGGACGATCTCCTGGCCGGACGGACCAAGTTTCACAACGTGTTCCACTACAAAACTCATACGTGGGCAGATCAAATTGTTATCGCCTTTCTGGTTGATGCCGCTGCGCTCACCACCCAGCAAGCCGTATTAAAGAACTGCTCGTATGGTCCGTATCGAAGAATTCTTCGCCGGATCGTAAGCGAAGAGGGTTTCCATATGCGTCACGGAGAAGAGATGCTGTTAACTCTGGCCGACGGCACGCAAATACAACGCGATTTGTTTCAAGATGCCCTC
>JAYTWN010000060.1:0-10097 GCA_043743435.1 Acidimicrobiia bacterium | reverse complement strand
TATGTCATCACTCTGAGCAACGCCGGTCCATCAACGGCCACTGGCGTTAGCGTGAACGACCCCAACGCTGCCCCAATCACCAATGCCACCTGGACCTGTAGCGCCACCGCTCCATCGGTTTGTCCTCGAACTTCTGGCGCCGGTGCCATCAATGAAACCGCGGTAGTCGTGGCCCCGAATAGCCCCGTTGTGTACCGAGTGTTGGCCAAAATCGATCCGGCTGCACGCGGCTCCATCGTGAACACTGTTGGCGTTACGGCCGCCGAAGAAGATCCAAACGCCGACAACAACTCCGCCGTTGACACCAATGCGCTCGTTCCAGTAGCCGATCTCTCCGTCACCAAGACAGACAACAAGCTCACTGTTACGCCAGGTCGCAACGTCACCTACACGATTGTGGCCAAAAACAGCGGCCCGTCGTCGGTCGTGGGTGCCGTAGTTGGCGACGTTCTCCCCAAGGGATTGGGCAACGCCAAGTGGACCTGCACTGCTCCAAGTGGGTCATCGTGTGGATCCGCAAGTGGCACCGCAGATCCCTTAGTGAACGTCAACATGATGCCAGGCACCGAGGTAACAATCACCGTAGAAGCCCAGGTAGATGCCGAGGCTGGTGACATCGTGAACACCGCCACGATCAAGGCCCCAGCTGACACCCGCGATCCTGATCTCACCAACAACTCCTCCGACGATGCCGATACGGCCGCCCCGGAATTCGATCTGGAGATCACCAAGACCGACAACCAGGACACCGCCACACCAGGCAAAAAGCTCACCTACATCATCGAAGTCATCAACCATGGGCCATCCTTTGCCCGTGGAGCCCACGTTTCGGACCTCTTCCCAGCCGGTCTCCTCGACGCCACCTGGGATTGCATGGGTACGTGCAACGGTGTGACTTCACTGAGCTCCATCGACGCAACGGTAGATCTTGCCCCGGGCGGGAAAGCAGTGTTCACCGTTATGGGCACGGTTGACCCCGATGCCATTGGCGAACTCCGCAACGAAGCATCAGTCTCTCCAGGGAAGGGTGTCGACGTGAATTCCGGCAACGATCTTGCCGTAGACACCGACAAGCTGGTTCCAGCATCTGATGTTGCTGTCACTAAGAGCGACGGTGTCGACGAAGTGGTTGCCGGTGAGAGGACTGAGTACACCATTACGGTCACCAACAAAGGCCCCTCCTCGGCCAAGGGTGTTGCCGTCAACGACAAACTTCCGGATGGTTTAGTCAAGGCCGAGTGGACCTGTTCTGCAACCGACAAGAGCGTTTGTGTGGCACCGAGTGGCTCTGGTGCGATTGCTTCCACTGTTGATTTGCGGCCCGACGGAGTAGCCACCTTTGTGGTCAAGGTAACCGTTGACCCGAACTTCGACACCACCAAGGGAGACCTCGTGAATACGGCTTCGGCTGCCCTCTCCGCTGGATCGATCGATACTGATCCTTCCAACAACGAGGCCACCGACACCGACAAGATCATGATCAAGGCTGATGTCAAGATCACGAAAACTCACGTTGGAGTGGTAACCGCCGGCAAACCCGTCACGTATACCATCACGGTTTCTAATGACGGTCCGTCCGGTGTGCATGCTGCCAAGGTGACCGACACGCTTCCTGAGTACCTCACGGGTGCCACCTGGATGTGTGCCGCTGTGGCTCCGGCGGCGAAGTGCCTAGTGGCCACCGGAAATGGCAATATAGACACGGTTGTTGACCTTGCTCCAAAGGCATCTGCGACCTTCACAGTGACTGTAATGGTCGATGTGGATGCCCCAGATGACGTTGAGAACATCGCCACAATCGGACTTCCTAGTGGCGCTATTGACACAAATCTTGCCAACAATATGGCGACAGACAAGGCCAAAAACATCCGCATGGCCGACATCTCCATCACCAAAGACGACTTCACGCCGCACGCAGTTCAGGGCCGTGAAAACGAGTACGAGATCGTTGTCTCCAACACCGGCCCATCTAGTGGCATGGGGGTTTTGATTAACGACCGCGTGCCCAAGGGCCTCAGCAACGTGTCGTGGACGTGTGCGGCGAGCGAAGGATCGACCTGTTCCGAAGCATCAGGAAACGGTGACATCAAAGACGTTGCGGTCAATGTTCGACCCAATGGCAAGGTCACGTTCCTCTTGGCCGCAACCATCTCGAAGACCCAAATGGGCGACATGATCAACACCGCCACGGTGACGGCACCGCAAAGTCTGATCGATCCCGATCTGGCCAACAACAAAGCTACGGATCGTGACGTGATGTGGAAGGAATGGCTCAAGAATCCACCAAAGAAGAAGACTCGAGGCGTCAAAATCGAGAAGGGGAACCCCTCGATTGATTCGACTGTGGAAGAAGCTATTGATGCAGTTTTGGCCTTCACCGGCAGCGATGCTCGCTCGATGGCCATCTCCGGGTTGTTCCTGAGCCTCGGCGGTTTTGCCTTGCTGGGAGCCGGTAAACGCCGCCGTCGCAAGGCTTCTCCCAGTAGCTGTTTTAAGTGACCCGCTAGCTGCTGTCCAGCTATCTGTTGCTGTTTTGGAAACCCCAGTCTCCGTAACGGGGATGACCCCAGTGAAGCCACCGGCACGGCCAACTGTTTCAACCGTTCAACAGGCAACGAGGGTCCAAGTTATCGACGATACACAAATAGTCCTCCCGGGAAAGCGTGTCTCGATCGACGTTCTTTCTAACGACGAAGTCGGTGCCCCCAGTTGGAAAGTGGGTTCCAAGACCTCTTTGAGAAAGGTCGATTGACCGGACGCCTCCGAGGGTCCCAAGGCACTCAAAATGGGTAAAAGACGCAATCTGACCACAAAATACTGAGCCAACCCTCAGTGAACTCAACTTTTGGCGGGACTGGCCGATACAGAAAGGGTTCAACCCTGGAGGGTCAGCAATGTCGTATTACGGTCCAACTACAACACGAGAGGTCGGCACGGTTCGCCGGGACCCTTTGTGGTTGGTGCTCGCCCGGTTGGCAGCCCGCACCTTTCGCCGCCTGTCCCGCCAGTTCCGCCAGTTTTGGAACCGGCTCTCGGCTCCCGTCTTTGGGCGTAGCGGTGTCGAACGGTTCGCTGGCCGTGCCGCTTCGTTGGTCATGGCCCTTCTTCTCGTGGGCGTTGCAGCGCGAGGCGAGGTTGCTTTTGCCGCGGCGGGCCCCAGTGGCGCCAAATCGAATACGTCGTTCGCCCTCGCTTCGCAGTCCCTCGATGCCAGCACCAAGCCGTCAACCGACCCAAAAACGTCGACGAGCCCTTCAAACACGGGCCTTTCAAACACGGGCCCTTCAAAGCCGAAGCCAAGAACAACAGACGCTTCAACCAGAAGACTTTTGGCAACGAAGCTGTTGACGACGAAGCGCTTTGGCGGACGGGTGCAGCGGGATGCCTTTGGACACTGGATTGTGGATGGCACGCTCATTGGGTTGGCCACCGTCAACATTCCCGGTGGGCAGGACGCGGTTTTTGATACCACGGTACCGGCCGGGCTCACTCCCATCGAACTGCGAGGCCGTTATGTCGTTCCGCCTTCAAGCGCTCAGTCATCTTTGGAGATTGGGATTTCTGGTGGCACTCCACAGCTCGTAGACAGCACAAAGGGCCGCGAATTTTCTGCCCTCACCAAGCTTTCAGCGTCGGGGAGCGGAACCGATTACGTAGAGTTCACCGCTCGTACCAAGGTCGATGCTGCTTGCCCTGATTATCTACCTACGCAGCTTGATCAGTTGCAACTCGTTGTTGATGGGACCGGCGAAGAACCGGCAATGATCGCCGACTTCTTTCCCCGATTTCTTGATCGCATGGTGGTACGTGTTGATGCGACGATGTCAAAATCGAAAGAGATAGACGAAAAGGTTGCGCAAGCTGTATTGCGACTCACCACCTTTGCCGCTCAACGTTGGCCAGCGGCACGAGTGATTGTTTCCGATAAGGCGATTGCTATGACACCATATGATCGCCAAGTATCGTTGCGGGTGAAGTCAAAAAGTTCGATTGCTTTGGAGACCGAGGGTGATGTAACAACGCTGGTGCTGTCGGGGCCCAAATCCCAATTCACCAACCTCGCCGAATTCCTGTCGTCACCAGCTCTCGAAACAGCATTCGTAAGCTCACTTATTACAACTGGTCAGACTCCCTCGAGCTTGGTTTTGAGTCATATCCAAACTATTGGTGACTTGCGTGGTCGAGCACTGGTCGGCAAGGGATTTGGATCGGTCGATCAAGTAATTACGGTTACGCAATCACAGCTTGGCGGACAGACTGATTCAATCGCCGTCAAGGTAACTGGTGTAGCGCAGGTCGCTGGTGCTGGCCGCCTGGTTGTACAGCTTCGAGCTAACGATCAAGTGTTGGCCACGAAGCGCGTTCTCAACGATGAACCCTTCGCGTTGAAGGGCACGATTTCACGTTCTGCGCTCACGAGAGACAACGTCATTGTTGTTCGTGCATCCGAACTTTCATCGGGGACGGTTACGGCGGAAAAGCTTGCGGCCAGCCCCGGAGTGTTAGCCGCAAACGCCGCGAGCGGAGCGATTGTTTGTGGCTTAGGTCGTCCAGAAGTGACATTGCAGCTTGATCCGGGGTCCCAGTTCGTAGCGAAAATGGGCCGGGGTCTTCCGGCTGGTTTCGACCGATTCCCTCAAGCATTTGTGAATGGCTTCGATGTGCGTTTCGCGTCACTCGGGCTTGGGGAATTGCAGGCTGGCTCCGATGTTGTGCAGTTGTTACAAAGCTTGTCGGCACCGCGACTTTCTCCGAAGGTTTTTGGTCCAAACCGCTCCCATACGCCCACGCGGCCCATGATTTACGTAGGTCCGCCAACCAAAGAACTCACGCAACTCGATGCACCGATTGTGCCTGAAACGCGCCCCTCCAACAATGCCGAACCCATTTCTGTGTTGCAGGGCTTCGCGGCCACTGGTGATGATCACCTAGTGCTGGTAACGAACGGCCCGGCATCGGATCTGGCCTCTACTTTAGCTGCGGTGCAAGCCGATCCGCGGGGTTGGCGTTCGCTTCATGGCGACGTGGTGGTTCGTCAAAATGGTCGAGTCAAAAACGTACGTGTACGTACCTCTGTTGGGAATGGTGAAGAAAAGCGAAAGGTCGTTCTGCATTCACGAATCGGCTATTCCGTGCGCATCGGGTTTGGCATCGGAACCTCGGTTGCCTTGTTTGGTGCGCTTTTAGCCAAGCTGTTTGGTAGGAAACACTCATGATGTTTCTTCGTAACACTACCGAAGTAATTTGGGCGTTCACGGGCACTGTTTTGGGTCTGATTGTGAGCGTTGCCCTCTCCAGTATTGTCCGTCAAATTCGCCACAACTCGACCGGTTCTTCACAGGCTGATCGATGGGAAAATGCTACTGATTCAGTCATGGGTTTCGTCGATGGCGATGACGCCAGGATGGCTCGATTTTCGAAACTTCTGAAGGCCGACGAAACCCGACCGATCGTGATAGAAGCCCTTTCGAATATCGCCCGCACCAATGCGAAATGCTCTGTGCGCTTACGAGACCGCGATGCCGATGTGGCGATTCTTCGTCAGTGGGTTTCCGATTCGCTGGAAGACAAAGATGCCGGACGGCGCGCCCATGCCTGCGAGGTAGTTGGAACATTACGTTTGCGTGCATGCCGCGGGATGGTACTTGCCGCTACCGGCGACGAGGATGTGAACGTCAAGGTCTCAGCCACCCGTGCCATGGCCGTGATTGATCCAGAATCCGCAGTTGGGGTGTTGCTTGGGTTGATTGAAGAAGAAGGAACGTGGGCAGCCGATCTTCTGGCTGATCTTTTGCAGCGGATTCCTGCCAGCGCTACCGAAGCCGTGTTGTTGCGTGCTCGGGAATGGGGTGCAACGCCAGCGTTAGTAAAACTCCTTGCTTCAAGCCCCAGCGCGCTAGCCAACGATGTTTTGCTCGGCGCGCTGGAAACCAATGATCCGGAATTGCGCGCCCGCACCGCCGAGGCCGTGCACGCCTCGTCTCCCGAGGCGGTTGCCGCACTCAGCACGCTTCTCACCGATCCTCATGAAGGCACCCGACTGAGTGCCGTTCGCTCGTTAAGCAGGGCCGCAAATCCCGATGCGCTGCTCACCCTGAGCTCGGCCCTAAGCGACAGTTCTCGGTTGGTTCGTTTTGCTGCTGCTTCGGGTATCGCAGGAACTCCCGGTGGTGCCGGCGTGTTGAGCCGCGTGCTGACGGGGGCCGATCGCAACGCCGCCGAAGCCGCAGAGTTGGCCTTGTGGAGGCTTCAGGCTGGTGCAATTACCGCCGTGCGCTCCAATGCAGAGCTTGAGTCGATCCTGGCCTCGCAAGAACCAGCCTTAAAGGATTCCGTAACGAAGCGAGTCGCCTCGAACCCTACGGTGAAGAAGTCGTCGAACTCGGATGCCGTTGCGCAGTCTGCCGAGCGAAAGTCTGCTGTCGCGGAGCCTGGTTTTTCAAAGCCAGTGGGACTAAAGCCTGTGGGATCAAAGCTTTTGGGATCAAAGCCAGCGGGACTAAAGCCTGTGGCATCAAAGCTTTTGGGATCAAAGCCTGTGGGGTCAAAACCGAATTCTCAGCCGCAGCCGGCAGTGCCAGCGGGATCAAAGCCTGTGGGATCAAAGCCAGCGGGATCAAAGCCTGTGGGATTAAAGCCTGTGGGATTAAAGCCTGTGGGATTAAAGCCTGTGGGATTTAAGCCTGTGGGATCAAAGCTTTTGGGATCAAAGCCAGCGGGATCAAAGCTTTTGGCATCAAAGCTTTTGGGATCAAAGCCAGCGGGATCAAAGCCTGTGGCATCAAAGCCTGTGGCATCAAAGCTTTTGGAATCAAAGCCTGGGGAATCAAAACCGAATCCTCAGCCGCAGCCGGCAGTGCCAGCGGGATCAAAGCCGGGCGTCTTGAAGTCAGCGGTCTTGAAGTCAGCAGGATCAAAGCCTGTGTTGACGGAGCTGGTTCTAAAGGCGACTGCCCTCGACTTGTCGGTGCCGGAACCCAGAGCTGCGAAGCCCAGCGTAGCGAAGTCCGGCGAGATGTATTCGGGCGTCTCGAAATCTGGCGTTTCGAAGCCCGCTGCCCCAAAGTCAGGTGTGGTGAAGCCTGGCCTCCCGAAGTTCGGTGCCTCGGAATCTGGTGCCTCGAAGTCCGATGTGGTGCAGTTCGGCGCCGTCAAGCCCGGTGTTTCAGAGGTAAGTGGTTCGAAACGGCACGGCAAAGTGGTCGCTGAAAGGCGCGCGGCCGCGTTGACCCCCTTCCCGAAGCAGGGTCGTCGAAAGCACGAAGTCTTGGCATGGTTAGAAGCGTTCCTGATCGCCAACGGCGGGGTCGCCTCAGCCCCGGAGGTCAAGGCCGCCGCTGCGCAAGAGGGTATTGCCGAACGCACGTTGGAGCGGGTTCGTCCCGGCATCGCCACAAGTGCCCGCCAAGGGTTCGGCGAACCTGCCAACTGGGAGCTCATCAACAAACGTTCATTGGTCGATGCTTCGTGACTGTATTTCTTCCTTTCGATAGGTAAATACCTCATAATTAATGAAGGTTAGGCAAAAAATACTCATATTCGAGGAGTGAACTACGTGATCGAATGCGTAAATATTCCACTCAATGTTGACGCTTGTTTACTCGATACACAATGAGTCTCTCTTTCTGCTCATTGACCCATGCCTTCGAACTCCTCGACCTTGCCCAGACAACACGGGAGCCCTGCGTCCTGCGTGCCGGATTTGTCAGTATCGGGTTCGACCCTCTCAGCCGACGTCAGTTTGGCCCATATTTTGCGTCCGGCCTTGCATCGTCGCCTCCAACCGAAGACCTGCCAGGGTGTGCTTCGTAACATGGTGCATAAGGCTCGTCTGGGTTCCGCGGTCAAGGTAGCGAGTTTCGTGATCGCCCTTGTTCTCACGGGAATTCCTGGTCATGGAGAGGCCTTGGCCTCGGCCGCTGCGGCTGCAACCAAATCGGGTCCAGCGATACCGGGCACAGGTGCGTCAAGCCAACAGATCAAGACCATTACGGGTGCCAGCGAAGCTACTGGGAAAGCGGGTGGAAAAGCTGCTGAGAAAGAAAACGTGAGAGCGCCGCGCTTCGGCGGACGGGTGCAGCGCGATGCTTTCGGTCGGTGGATTATCGATGGATCGGTCATTGGATTGGAGGCAGTAAACATTGCTGCTGGCCAAGACTCGGTCTTCGATACGACCCTCCCCCCTGGGCTAACGCCGCTCGAGCTTCGTGGTCGCTATGTAGTGACGTCCAAAGAAGTTGCTTCAACACTCGAGGTCGGCGTGTCGGGCGACGAAACCTTGAAGGTTTCAAGCGCTGGTAATCCCTCCTTTGTTGCTCCAACGAAGTTCGGTGACTCACCAGGTTCTTCAACCGAATACGTGGAGTTCACCGCTCGCTCGAAGATTTCCGGGTCGTGTCTGGCGGTTCAACCGTCACAGATTGATCGTGTGCAAGTAGTTGCTGGGGGCATACCAACCGCACCGACCATGCTGGCCGACTTCTTTCCCGTGTTTCTCGATCGCTTGATTGTGCGTCTTGATGCCAATGCCTCAGCATCTTCGAACCCGGATTCGGAGTTAATTGGCTCGCCGTCCTCGAAAGGAATTGACGAGAGTATCGCTCAAACGGTGCTGAGGCTTACAACGTTTGTTGTGAAGCGCTGGCCGGCCGCACGGGTCGTAGTTACAGATCAGGCGATTGCTATGACCCCTTATGATCGACAAATAGCAATTCGTGTCGGACAAAAAGGTTTCGTTGCGATCGAAGACCTCCGCGGACAAAGCACTTTGGTTCTATCCGGTTCCAAGTCTCACCTTCCTGCGCTCGCAGAATATTTGGCGTCTCCTGCGCTCGAAATTGCGTTCGCCCGTTCCGTCCAAACTGAGGGTCGAAACCCGACGATCCCGGAACTAAGCAACGTCTTGACTATCGGCGACTTACGAGGCCGAGCTCTCACTGCCAACGGGTTTGGAACCGTCGACCAAGCCGTGACCATTACGCAATCGCAACTGGGTGGTCAAACTCAAAGCATTGCCGTCAAAATCACTGGTGTAGCCCAAGTTGCGGGACCGGGCAGACTAGTTGTTCAGCTTCGGGCCAATGATCAGGTGTTGGCAACGAAGCGTGTTGCCAACGATGAGCCTTTTACGCTCAAGGGCACAATTTCGCGTGCGGCCCTCGCCCGCGACAATGTGATTGTTGTGCGGGCATCGGAGCTGTCTTCAGGTGCGCCTGCCACAGCACAACTGACTCCCGATGACATCTCGCCAAACGGTGAAAGCTGTGGGAAGGGGCGCCCGGAAGTTACGGTGCAGCTCGATTCTGGTTCGCAGTTTTCCGCAACGATGGGTCGCGGTCTTCCGGCGGGTTTTGACCGTTTTCCCCAAGCGTTTGTTGGTGGTTTCGATGTCCGTTTCACTCGATTGGAGCTGGGTGACCTGCAGGCTGCAACCGATGTCGTACAACTGCTTCAGGGCTTGTCCATGCCTCGCCTGTTCCCGAAAGTTTACGGGCCGAACCGGAAGCACAGTGCGTCACGGCCAATGCTCTATGTCGGGACGCCAAGCAAAGAATTGGCTGATCTTGATGCACCGATTGTTCCCGACCTACACGCAAAGTCGGGAGAGTCGCCGATCTCGGCTTTGCAGGGTTTCGCCGCAACGGGAGATGACCATCTGGTGCTGGTGACCAATGGATCTTCTGCGAACGTAGTTTCTATGCTGACCGGGTTGAAGGCGGATCTTGCGGGCTGGCGTTCGCTTCGCGGTGATGTGCTGGTGAAACAGAACGGGCGCATACGAAATATTCGGGTGAGAACGTCGCTTGGTTCGGGCGAGGAGAGGGGTCGAACGGTTCATCATTCGCGCCTCGGCAAAGCTATGCGCTTCGGGCTCGGGCTTGGTGCGACGATTTCGTTGTTCGGAGTCCTTCTCTCACGTTTGTTTGGTCGTAGGCGTACGTCGTGATTCCGCAAGATACTACCGAAATCATTTGGGCCTTTAGTGGGACCGTTGTTGGGCTCATTCTCTGCGTAGCGCTCGCCAGTATCATTCGCCAAGTAAGTCACAATTCAACCGGTTCTTCGCAAGCTGATCGTTGGGAAGACGCCACCTCAGC
>JAYTWN010000059.1:0-2199 GCA_043743435.1 Acidimicrobiia bacterium | reverse complement strand
GGCTGAACCGAATGAGAACGCCAGGGCACCTAGGGCGAAGGCGCGTCCGTGGAGGGATTCGTCTACGAGTTCGGTGGTGAGGGATGGGCGGACCGCACCGAAGATCGTTTCCACGAATCCAAAGCCAATGAATACGATGGCCATTATCCAGATACGACCTGCGTGGTTTAGGCCAGCTGCGATGGCCGCTAGCGCAGTTAGCCCAGCGAAGAGCACATGCATGACGGTGTAGGCGCGCATACGAATCCGTCCGCGCATGAATTTGACCATGGGGAGTTGTGCTGCAGCGACGGCTACGCAACTGAAGGCGAACATGATGCCGAAGGTTTTGTTGGATATGCCAAGCCGGTCAACCACATGGACAGGGAGCAGCTCGAAACCCACGGCAAAGGCAAGCGCGGTGATGAGATCAAGTATCACGAGTTGGATGAACCACCGGTTGGAAAGCAGCAACCTGAACGATGGCGTCGGCAAATGATCGGGAACTTGCGCAGCACGGGGAATTGCGAGCATGGCCACAACGGCACCAAAGAAGAGGTACGTAACGGCATTGGCGATGAACAAGATTCGGTACGAAGACGGCTGAGAGGCGACCGCAATCAAGCCGCCGATGGCAACCCCTGAGCCCGATCCAACGTTTAGGGCGATTCGATTCACGGCAAACACGGTGGTGCGTTCGCCGCCCGAGGTGAGAGACGCCAACATGGCACCCAGTGGTGAACGAAACCCACCATCACCAAATCCCGCAATCGCTGCGGCCAACAACGCCGAGGTAAAGGTATGCACACCGAGGAATGCCAGGTAACCAATCGCGCTGATCACCGTCGAGATGATGGCCACGATGCGCGGACCGAACAGATCGGAACACGCACCCGAAATCGGCGTTGCAATCACCTGGCTGATACCGAGCACGGCCAGCACAATCGCCACCCGCGACAGCGAAAGACCGGCGTTGTTGCGGAGGTACACCCCAAGGAACGGCGAGATTAACCCATAGCCAATGGCGTTCACCAACATGGCCAACAACAGTGCCTTCACCGGGCGGGAAAGAGCACGAACCGATCCCACCATCGAAGGCTGCGTTGCCATCACAAGATTGGTGTCGACATCGACCGGCGCAAGGTTGCTCAAGCCCTGCACTTCGGATGACATGGATCCGAGGTTAGAACCCCTGAGGGCACGGGCCGCAGGAATATCGGGCCAGCGATTGTCAATCACTCGAACGCAGGCGGGTCGGAGCTCAGTGCAGGGTGGATCAGAGAGCTGGAGATTACGTAACTGGTTTGTCGCCGACCGCTGGTTCCACCCCGAGATCCATCGATCACCTTCGGTTTAGCCAGGTTTCTACCATCGGTTTGGCCAGGATCAGACTTTCGTTTGCTTAGCGAAGACCTTGGCATCGGTATGTCTGAAACGGTTTGCGATCGGTTTCGGATTGTTCGGAGGTGGTAGATCACAAATGCATGGCTGATGAGAAGGATTGGTACTCCCAAGAATGGGATGAGACCAATTTCTGCGCGGCCGGTCGAGCGAAAGTAAGGGGCGACCTGAAATACTCCGAGTCGTAGTGCGTTCAGCAGGTCCAGTAACCCGAGAACTGACCATGCGACGCCGAGTTGGTTTCGATACCTCCACTTTGTCGAATACGCCAGCAAAACGACAACGGTCAGCAGCCCGACAGCGATGTCGCCGATTCCAGCTTCGTTTGCGAAACCTTTCGGCAACCTGTCTCGTGTGCCTTGCGCAACAATGGTTATTCCGAGCACGATACGAACCAGGTGTGGCGCAACCAGCATCGGAATTGGAATCGTCCTCACCACGTCACCGAATCGTGTGCGAAAGTACGTGAGGTTAGCGATAAGTACGGGGCCAAACACGCTGAGCGCGAGCGTCAGCCTCGTCGTTTGTAGGGAAGCGTTCAATCCTTTTTGGAACAGCCACCTCTCGACGAGCATTGCGACTACGACCCAACTTGCGATCCCAGTAGACACCAAAATCAGTAGCCGACGATCGTGACCACGAGCGGTACGGAAAATCGCGAACCAAACGAGGCCGACGGCGACCAGATTGAATGCAGTGTTGATGAAAGTGAACAAGTTGTCTCTTAAGTTTAAGACCGAACGGTCTGATTTATGTTGAAAAAAGGGGGACGTTTAGGCAGTTTTGCGAACAAGAAGGTTGGAGAGCACAAAGGTCTCC
>JAYTWN010000058.1:0-2167 GCA_043743435.1 Acidimicrobiia bacterium | reverse complement strand
AGACCTTTCGCCCTCGCCCTACCCGCGCGTATTCAAGCAGCTTGGCGGTTTGCGGACCGGAGACGTTTGTCACAACCGACCGAAGCTGCTACGGTCCTGGCATCAAATGTGACGTGACTGTTAAAAGTCGCGCCAACCAGCGCAAAACACCGCAAAGCAGCGCAGAATCGAGTTCCCGGAAGATGAATGCGCCTAACGTAAAAGGCCACTGAAACGGTTGCATAATCGTTTCAGCGGACCGGAATCTTCCATGCGGACGGCTCCACATACGCTTACAGCGAACTGCGAAAACTCGCATTTCGGATCACATGCAGTGCCAAATCAAGCGCAGTGCCCAATCCAAACGCAGTGCCAAATCAAAGGCAGTGCCAAATCAAACGCAGTGCCAAATCACACCCAAACAGCAAGTTTCACCAATTAGGAGTTCACCTTGAACAAGAAGATCATTGCCGGGCTCGTCCTGGCTGGCACGCTGGTGGGTCTTGCCGCCCCATCGGTGACAAACGCAGCAGCGTCGAAGAAGGTGCTGATCATCGGCACCGACCTACCGCTTCAGGGTGCTTCCGCTGACGCATCCGCAGACACGAACCGCGCTATCGAGCTTTACCTGAAGCAGCAAAAGGGCAAAGCCGGCAAGTACACCATCCAGTTGAAGAAGTACGACAACTCCACTGCAGCCAAGGGTGCATGGGACGACGCCACGTGCGCCAAGAACGCAAATGACCACGTGTCGAACAAGAACGAAATCGCCGTTATGGGCACCTACAACTCCGGTTGCGCCAAGATCGAGATCCCGGTTCTCAACCAGGCTCCGGGGGGCGGAATGCTCATGGTTTCGCACGCCAACACCAACCCGGGCATCACCAAGTCCTGGGATCCGGGCGAGCCGGCCAAGTACTACCCGACCGGTAATCGAAACTACGGCCGGGTAATCGCGACCGACGACTTCCAAGGTGCCGCAGGCGCTCAGTTCGCAGCGAAGGACCTCAACCTCAAGAAGTGCATCGTGTTGAACGACGCTCAGACCTACGGGGTCGGCGTCGCGACCGCCTTCAAAGATGAGGCCAAGAAGCAGGGCATCACAATTGTTGCCGACAAGGCATGGGACCCGAAGCAGCCGAACTACACCGCGTTGTTCGAAGGCTTCAAGTCACTCAAACCCGACTGCGTGTACCTCGGTGGCATCAACGACAACAATGGCGAGCAACTCGTCCGTGACAAGGTTTCTGTTCTCGGACCGAACACCGGAGCCGTGAAGCTCATCGCTCCCGATGGTTTCACCGGTTACCCCTCGCTGCTCAAGCTCGCCGAGTCCGACGCCATGTACATCACCTTTGCCGGTCTCCCGGCCGGTGAGCTCGTGAAGGCCGGCGGCGCTGGCGCCAAGTTCGTCACCGACTTCAAGGCGGCCTACAACCACGATCCCGCATCGGCCTACGCCATCTACGGTGCCGCTGCAATGCAGTACATCATGGCTTCGGTAGCCGCCTCCAACGGTACCCGTGCCGATGTCATCGCCAAGGCCCTCAGCGGCAAGGTTGTGATTCCAGCCAACAAGTCGATCATCGGCAAGGCGTTCAGCCTCGACAAGAACGGCGACGTCACCGTTCGCGACATGTCGATCCAGTTGGTCAAAGGCAACGCGGAGACGTTCCTTAAGCCCTGGCCGGTCGGCTGAGCTACCTGGTAGCGGCGGATCTTCACAGACCCCGTTCATCAGGTGCGATACAACTGCCGGAAACACAATTGCGACCGGTACAACAACTGATAAAGCAGTAACTTCCGTTTGAACATGGGGTGGCCGGCTGATCGGCCACCCCATTTCTTATCCCCGCTCAACAGGAGAGTCATGTCAGACGCTGCCGTTGCGCCCACGGTTCGGGCGCGAAAACCTCTTAAGCTCGATTCACTCCTCGGCATGGCCATTCTGGCCGCTGCCGGCGTGTGGATAGCCGCCAGCTTTGTCAAGGGCCCCAGCCTGTTCACACAGGTTCTCGTGATCGGGGTGTCGAACGGAGCGGTCTTCGCGCTCATCGCCCTCGGTTACACGATGGTCTACGGAATCATCGAGCTCATCAACTTCGCCCACGGCGATCTGTTCATGCTGGGTTCAGTGTTCTCGGCCATCTTCCTGGAAGAATGGCTGAACCAGTCGAGATCCTCGGCT
>JAYTWN010000057.1:0-2891 GCA_043743435.1 Acidimicrobiia bacterium | reverse complement strand
GCGAGGACTTTCACCTGGCCACCACCGAAGACAACAACTTGGCCGTTGACAGCGTGTTCTTTCATGGCCCTTCCGACCACACGATCCATATTCAACTGATCGGCATCGACCCACCAATCTGGCGTCGGCTGCGGGTCCCGTCGGAACTCCCGCTTCCCGCCTTCGCACGAGCGATCGAAACAGCGATGGGATGGCAGAGTTACCACCTCCACCAGTTCGACATCGGCGGCGTCATCTTCGGGGTGGTGGGCGACGATTTCACTGATCATGTGATCGACGAAACCGCAATCCTCGTTCGTCACATCCTCCCCCGGGAAGGTTCGGAGGTGCAGTTCGACTACGACTTCGGCGACGACTGGCACCACTCCATCCGAGTCGAATCGCTCACCGAACGACTCATCGGCGCTCCACCGATCGAATTGCTCAGTGGAGCCCGGTCATGTCCGCCAGAGGACGTCGGTGGAGTTTGGGGCTACGCCAACATGCTCGAAGTTCTCACTGACCCGACGCACGAGGAACATCAATCAATGCGGACCTGGGCCGGCAAAGCGTTCGACGCTGAGCAATTCGATCTGGTCAAAACGCAGCGAGCCGTCGCGAAGCTCAGCCCCAAACGACCTTCGAGGCGAAAGCCACATCCAACAAGCACATAAGAATGCGAATCTCGGATCTCGCTAGCCTCCGAGTGAAGACGTCAAGTCGCGAGCTACAACCGTGTCGTACAAGCCGTAGTGGGTGAGGCCCGGATGCGATTCGATGCCGGTGTAGGAGAGCTCGCATCCTCGTACCGGCGGAACGCAAAAACAGCCTGGTTCATTTGCTCGGTATTGAAGACTTTGAGACGCACGAGGAGATGGAAGTCTTCTACCGACAAACCGGTGACAGCGAGGAAGAGATCGGGTTCTAGTTTGGTAACGACGTCTTGGAGGGTGTTTTCCCGGAAGTCGGTGAGATACATGAATGCCGGTATTCGCGTGGCGAACTTGATCAGTTTTTCTTGAACGAGTTTGCGCTTCGACCTGTACTCGCGTTCCTCTGCAGTCAGCTCTTTTGCTTCCTTGGCGGAGAGTTTGGAGTCTTTCGCCCTGTGCTTGAGTTCTTTGACCTTGTCACTTTTGTTGATGATTGTCTCAATGACGTTGTCGCCGAGCGATCGCCAACCTTCGATGCGCCCGACGGCGGCCATGGCCTCAGGGCTTGCAAGAATGCGACGCAACGTGTCGTTGTCCACGTTCACGAGCAGCGCGGATTCCCACTTGCGGGCCAGCAAGGTCGCTGATGTTCCGGCCATGGCGATTTCGAGGATCGCACCCGCGTCTACCTGGGTCATGTGCGAGCCGTCGTAGGCAAGTACCGGCAGGAACGAAACGAGTTCTTCAACCGCTCTCTCAGGGTTAGGTTCGTTTGGGGAGAGCCCGATGCCGTAGTCCGCTAACTGACGAAGTGCCCGCGTGGGTGCAAAGTCGAACACGAAGCAAACCGGTTTGAGAACCTCTTCCTCGGCCGGATTGTCACCGTTGGGGTTCTTGATCGACCACTGCGATTGGGTCCGAAACGCAGCTTGAAAATACGTTTCTGGAGATTTCAGGTTGCGCAACATCAAGATCGAAGACCATTGAGCGACGGTCACGCCGGTGGTCAGCTTGCCGCACGACAACGTGATCGTCTTCGTTTCGTAGCCGCTACCAATCGCCTTGCGCACGGGCGGTAACGCTTCGAGTCCGATTCCTGCCGATAGGCCAGCGACCGTGAGAGTCGTGTAGTCGTGCCAGAACACGTTCTGCTTTTCGGCGAGAAGGTTCGCCATTGCGTGACAGCCGGCGACGTTCGGTAAAAACCAGAAAGAGTGTTGAAGGTACGGGAGCAGTCGTACGTCTGAGTACGGGAATGGTGGGCGTTGGTTTCCGAGCTTCAAGTTGTCCACCTGGCTCGGAGCGTAGGCACCCCGGATGATGTCGAGCCACTTCTGGACTTCGTTCTTGTGCTTGAACTGTGCACCTGCCCCAGTACCTGTTGCCACAAAGAATTCGTTGAGGTCGAACTCATCGAACTCGCCTGCACTGGCGATGGCAAGAAGCTCGTCAGGCATTTGATAAGTAAGCAGACGAAGTTGCGGTAGTGCGGCGTACGGGTTCCATGCATCTGGATTCTCTGATGCGAATTCCAACTTGGCGCGTTGCTCGTCGGTGTAGGTCCAGTTAAAGATCTGTTCTTCGATGAACTCGCCGGTCGCCAATGCCCGGAACGGTGTACCCGACAAGTAGAGATAGGCCCTTGCCGTGATCGGCAAGAACTCTGCTTCCTTCTCCGATAGTTCACCCAAATCGCTATTCACCGAACCGAGATCACCACCATATTCAAGCTTGGTTTCCTTCGCAGCGACCCCGTCATCCTCCCCTTCGAACAGCTCTTTCGCTGTGTCTCGCCACGCGCCGAAGTGATACTCGTCGAACACCACGAGGTCCCAGTTCACCGTGTGAATCCACTCGTTCTTCGGCTTGATGTTGCCGGCCGTGTCTCGACCCAACAGGTCCTGGAAGGAGCCGAAGTACACGACAGACTTGGTGGAGTCGATCTGCGTTGGATCGCTGCCAGACGAACGCGAAAGATACTGCCAACCATCGAAGTCGACGTGAGACTCCAAATCCGTCTGCCATGCGTCTTCGACTGCCGGCTTGAACGTAACGACCAGGACGCGTCTTGCCTTCAGTTTTTTCGCTAGCTGATAGGACGTGAATGTTTTTCCGAAACGCATCTTGGCGTTCCACAAGAACCGAGGAACGGCGTTTGCATCTTCGGCCCAAATGGAGCTGAAATAACTGAATGCTTTGTCGACGGCATCGGCCTGCTCACGCCGCATCGGAAACGTTTGGTGGTGCGTTCCCGTCAGC
>JAYTWN010000056.1:0-12749 GCA_043743435.1 Acidimicrobiia bacterium | reverse complement strand
TTGCCCTTGGCTGGATCGTATTTGCCGTACGAAACAAACTTGTAGAAGTAATCGAATCGCTCATCATCACCGGAGTACACAACTACCTGTCCGGTGCTGGCAATCACGACGGTTGCAGCTTCGTGCTTGAATCGGCCCATTGCCGTGCGCTTGATAGGTGTACTTGTTGGATCGTCGGGATCGACCTCGACAACCCAGCCGTATTTGAACGGTTCATTCGGATTCTTGGCCGTATCGAAACGGTCATAGATCTTCTCCCAGCCTCGGTTAGATGCGCCAGCTGTAACGCCATAACGAGTGTGGACGGTGCGGACATTTACATCGGTGATTCGTGCTGAGTTGGCGAAGTACTGGTTGAAGTTTTCTTCGCATGTGAGCAGTGTTCCCCACGGCGTGAAACCACCAGAGCAGTTGTTAAACATACCGAGAACTTCGCCGCGGAGTCTTTCATCTTGCGCTGCTGGGCCCGACATTTTCATTGGCGTCGTCCCCGTGATTCGTCGGTTGCGTTTACCTGGCAGTACTTCCCACTGGCCGTTGCTTTTTTGCGAAAGTTCGGCGATCGATGCTCCGTGGGCGGCAAGTTCGATATCAACCCATTTCTTCAGGAGTGCCATGTCGGTGGTTGCGGCGTTGTAGCCCGGGATCATGTGGATGGCGCTGGTGTACTCGTGGTTAATGACCAGTGTGCCTTTCGTGCCAGTTTCGTCGTCGGCAAAGAAGTGTTGGTAGTCGTGGTTGAAGCCAACCTGCATGGCTTGCGCTTCACCGGATTGTTTGTTGACATCGAATGCTGGAGCGCCTGGAACTAGTGGGTCACCCCAGCGGAGGATGACTTGCGTTTCGTATCCTGCAGGAACCCGGAAGGCATCGTCGGCGACACCCGATGGGGCAATTCCGGTGAATGCTGCCGATTCGACAGGCTTGCGAGCATTGCCGGGCAGGCCAGGAAGTTGGGCAGTTAGCTTTGTCGCCGCATCGGCCTTTGTTGTTTTGAATATCGACGGCGCAGCAACCACGGCGGTAGCAACAAGTCCGATTTTGAAGGTGTCGCGGCGACTGATTCGGTAATCAAGCAAGTCGGCCAGGGTTGGATTCTTTCCAAGAACGAATGGCTCGTCGGAAGCATCGGTGGATTGGGGGTTACGAGGATTAGTCACTAGGCGAAGGTAAAACTGTCCTCGAAACGGAGCGTTAGCGTTGCCCAAACTTCAGGCGACATACAGGTAAAGGTTTTTACTCGGTCCTGAAGCGCGCGTTCATTGTGCGAGCCACGGTATCTGGCGAACATCGCTTTGCGCGCACGGGTACAGTTCGACTTAGTTGATTTCCTCAGGTCTAAGAAGCATTAGCAACCGACAGTTTGGCAAAAACAAGGCCTCGAAATCATTCAGCTCGTTGATACCTTGTTTCGACGCGATTGGCGATTCGATCAGCGTGGCCGGTAGGCGGTTGAGCGATGTTCGATTCGGTGGATGACGACCAAACGTTTTGCGTCGTCGATTTCGTAGATGATTCGGTAGGCACCTCTGCGGGCGGAACGCATGCCAGCAAGCTCACGTTGAAGTTCACCGCCAACTCGCTGCGGGTTTTCGAGCAGTGCACCGAGCATGAACTCGACGATTGCCGCCGCGGTACTTTCAGTGAGCCGGTTGAGTTGTCGTGCTGCTGGACCGGTTACCCGCAGCCCGTATTCTTGTGCCTCGAAGCTCACTTGGTGAGATATCGGTGGCGGAGTTCATCGCCGGTCAGAAAGTCTCCCGCCGCGTACGCGTCCCGGGATTCGTGTAACTCCCGCATCGCTTGGGGGTCGGAGAGCAGCTCAAGGGTGTCTTCGAGAGATTGGAGTTCTTGGGGACTGATCAGCACAGCCGCGGGTCGGCCGTTGCGCGTCACGATCACTCGATCGTGTGTGTCCTCTACGCGGTCAACCATCTCGGAAAATCTTGATTTCACGCTGGCTAGAGACAAAGTTTCAGACATGACCACTATTATAGTCATCTCAAAGGTGTGTAGGCGGAATATTTGGAGAACCAACGGCAACGCCATTCGAACACATCGACCAAGTCGGCGGTTGCCGGTTGCTGGTTGTCACGCGGACGTGGCGAAGAGGTTTGTGTCAAGGGGCGATTGGTGTTTGTTGAGGGGGATAGGTTTTGGTTGTTTGAGGGGCGCTGGTAGCGGTCTTGCCAGTGAGGTCAAGACCGAACCGCTTTTATAGGTGAACGTAAGGGTTTGCTCAGGGCTGCCCGTAATGGTGAAGGTGTTGTCGTGGTGTTCCTGGTGGCAACGATTACAAAGATTGATCATGTACTGAACCGACGTGACCCGGTCAACCCGATCCTCGAAAATGTGATGTGCTTGGGTTTTCCCAATACCTTGGCATTCAGGTATTCGGCACGGTCCGTCTCTGAAGGCAAGATACCGGTCCTGTCGCCAGCTTGCATGATAAGCGGACGTAACAAGCCCGGTTGGGAACCTGTCGGGTCGCAATGCTGCAGATCGATCCTGGCGTCGCAGAGCAAAGCGAGTAAGCGGGGATGATCAATCGGTGGCCCGTTCTCGTAGTTCACTTGGCCAGTTTGAGCGTTCCAGTGAATGATCACTTGTGTATCGGAACGCTGCACGATGACCTCATCGAAACCCGATCCCCGCGGTTCCGAAGAGAGTTCATCAGAAGGAATGCGCGCATAGCTGTCTGTTGTTGATTTGTGGTTGACCTTTTCGCTTGCTCTCGACCCGTTGGTTCCATCGAGTTCATCATCGGTGTCAGAACTAGTTTCGCTGCCTGAGTGTGCGGATATGAAAGCCTCGTAATCCGGATCGATTTCAGGAAACGGCTCCGCGTCATAATCAATCACAAAACCGCTACCTCCTTGGTTGGCGAACCCATTTGGTCGGAGAGTTTCATCTCGATCTACATCGTTTGACGGACCAGATGTTTCAGCCGAACGAGACGTTTGATTCGGTGGAACTGGTGGCGGCTGAGACTCTTGTTTGTGCCCAAGTTTGTGATCGTAATCGTGTGACGCCTGGGGACGCATTGCCTTTCGTAGCGATCAGTAAGGCATCGGCCAATCGGGCGCTGGGTGAAGGACGATCTTTGTCGCAAAGACCAATCCGATCTGCGATTTTTCGGAGTTGTGTTTCGAGTTCTTTCGATTCCGCAAAAGGTAACCGGCCGTGGATTCGGGTTGATTGCCCGTCGTCTTCCGGCTTAAACGCTAGGTATCGGCAGGTGTGGGCTTTGCTGCGCTCCTCATGCAACTTGCCCCTGCTCGCTGCAGCATGGCGATGCAATTGTGACGAGGTTGCAGTTTTCGCCAGGGCAAGGGCTTCTTCTTCGCTGCTTGTAGAAGCTATCGCTGCCACCGCCCCAAGTTGACCATTGGTAATTTCACCTCGAGCGTGAGCATCTGCAATGCCAGGTAACGCTGCGACTTGTTTCGCTGTGGCCACTTCGCTCGCTGCTTGCGCCGGTGTACTCGACGTTGCCCGTGCTACACGACTCGCAGTTTGACGAGAAGAAGCCCCATTTTGAGCATCGAGTTCTGCGATTTCGGCCAACACTTTCAACCGTTCAGCAGCCAACCGGTTTTGCGATTTATCGATCGCACAGAGACGATTAGTTAACACGATCATTCGTGATTCGGTGTTCGTTCCCATGCGTATATTGTACAAACATGTGTTCGATATGTCAAATCATTTTCCGAAATCTTGAATAGTCCCATTGGTCGTTGGAAGCGCTTCGGTTGCCCTCGAACCCCAGTCGAAGGACACCTACCTGTCAAGCTCCTACGATTTCAAAACGAGAAGGACATAGAACCGAAAGTTGACTCCTCAATCAAATCCCGCTCGTTGACCGTGAATGCCTTGTGCTCCCCTTTGCCTCAACAAAGGGAGAAGCCCACCTCCTAGCAAGTCCGTAAGCGGAAAATGTCATTGTTCAAATGTGAAGCGTTCAGCGTTGCCTGAATCGCTCATGATGATCCGCAATGCCACCGACGCCGGTGACCAATCAGTTGGGGCTTGGAGCTGTTGCGTTGTGGATCACGAAGTCGAACGGCGTGTGAAACCCGCTTGAGCGTTCAACTCTTTAGCGAAATGGGCTCCGGCTTTCTCGAGTGTTTCTCTGATGTTTGAAGAACCATCGCGCAACCCGCTGCCATAACTCTGCAAACCCGGGATTTGTTCGCACCGCATATGGGCTGGAGTAGTGCACTGCGTTTCGGGTTACAAGGCGCGATACCGAGCGCCCGACGAGCTGCCGAAAGGTTGCCTGATTGGCTCAATCGTCAGAGCCGCTTCGCAATGCTGTCCACGGTCGAACCAACAGAGGTTGTCAGTCCTTCGATTGTCTTCGCTGTTCCAGTAATGATGCCGAAGAACTTCTTTAGGGACATCCACTTATTCGACCTTCGAAACCGCTTCTCGAACTCTTCGCACGTGCTTTCTAAAAGGTCTTCGATAGTTTTCAGATCCGTCGATTTACTGTTTGCGAGGTGTGCCAACGCGCTGGCCTCCACAGTTTGCCTTGACAGTCTGTCTTGTAGTCGCTGTTCAATGTGTTGTCGTCTCTTGCCGAGGTTGACAACGGCTCGAAAGTGTTCGTGAGTTCGTTGAACCTGAAATTCCTCGAAGGCGGCGCTCTTTACTTCTTGCGGAACGGGCAAAGGGTGTTTGTCGTTGCGGAGGAGACCAAGGTGCCTGAAAAGTTGGTTAGCCTCACGGGTCGATGTGCTTTTCACGGTTTCTGCCAGCGCGGTGTTTTCACATTCGCGCGCAGCAACGGCCAAGGCTTCTAGAACTTTTTGATCTGCTTCTTGTAGGAGCTTGGTAAGCCGGTCCACTTCGGCATCAAGCACCTTCTGACGTGCTTGTCTCACCGGAATAGACAGTGGACCGGCCTTCGCCAGTTCTGCGATCGAATTGAACCGTTGAACCATGTCCAAGAAGAGCTCCATATCGGCACTTCCCTGCGTCTTCACCACGAAAGGTTGGAGGTCGTTCTTGGCCAAAAATAAGGTACAAGGCAGGTCTGCTGCATCTAGTCCGAAGTACTCAGCCAGCTCCCGAGAGACATGCTGACCGCGAAGAACCACGTCATCTTTAACGTCGTTTGTTACGTAGCTCGCCAGTTCAACTTCCGGCGCTGTCCACGCCCGCCGATCCCCCATCCAAAGATCACGATGTCGGAAGGCTCCGCTGGGCGCCACCGCGCTTAGGCCGGGGACCATAAGAAGGTCGGAAATGGACGGGTTGCGCACAATCGTCTTTTCGAACGGGACGTTGCTCGAAAACAAGAAGAAGGCAACGTTGGTGAGAAAAGGGCTAAGCGATCCCCGCCGATCAAACAGCCAACGAAGAGAGTCAGCGTCTTGGTGTTCCTTAGGGATGAAAATGGCCAGAACGCTCTCATCTAACGCCGAGGCGTTGAAGAACGACACGACGTCTCCGACCGACCCAGATGCGACGTACATTATCAAAGGCTAGTTCAGGGGGCTCGGGCCGAGCCAGCTGCTGCTCTATGTCCAGCCACCGACGTCTCGACGGTCGCTAGCTCCGCCGCGAACGGGCTCTCAACCATCGTCGCCGAAATTTGCCAGTGAGCAGCGGCCGGCAACGTAGCTTTTCAGCAACACATCGCCGAAGGAACGATCTGCCCTATCTCGAAGCTAATGGAGCACGACTCGGGATGACTTGACTACCTTCGAGCCACTCGGTATCCTTCAGAATTCGCGCTACGACATCAGCGCAGGAACCGGCGTTATGTGGATGTTAGGCGCACGGTATCAGCGCTAGCCGATGGCGATGAGTGTCCAATCTTGTTCCCGTTTGGTGTGGGAAGCTCTGGTCGCAGTGGCGCGATGCAGTGTGTAGGAGCCGGAAATGGCATCATGATCTCAGAGCATCGAAGTTCTGAGCCTCCCGACGCGCTTCGACCCTAGGGGGGACAATGCCGTCCGTACGCACCACCATCTTTTGAGCCGGAGCGTCACGTCGAAGTGATCCATAGCACCGACGTGCTCGTTATCGGGTCGGGTCCGGGTGGATTGGCGGCGGCGCTCGCAGCGGCTCGCAGCGGCGTTGACGTCACGCTCGTCGAACGCTTCGGGTGCTTCGGCGGCAACATCACCGCCGTAGGAGTCGAAGGTTTTGCCTGGTATCGACACGAGGAGACCGTCGAGGCCGGTGGAATCGGTTGGGAGTTCGAGGAGCGGGCGAAGGCTATGGATGCCGCAGTGCCCGAGAGCCAGTCGCTCTCCCACGAGATCGACGCGGAAGGCTTCAAGCTTGTTGCTGACCGTCTGGTGGAGGAGGCCGGTATCCACCCTATGCTGCATCGCCAGGTGGTCGCCCCGGTCATGGACGGACAACGGATCATCGGGGTGATCACCGAATCCAGGGCCGGTCGCGAAGCGATCCTCGGAACGATAGTGATCGACGCCACGGGCGATGCCGACATTGCCCACCGGGCGGGCGCACCGACGGTGAAGACCCCCGTCGAGCACATGCAGGCAGCTTCGGTGATGTTCCACCTTGCCGGTGTCGACAAGCGGGCGTTTCTCGACGGGATCCGCGCCGATCCCCAGACTTACGGCGACTGGTCTACCGGCGAGTGGGAGATCGAGACCTCCGGCAAGGAGAACGACATGTTCTCGCCCTTTCTCGGCAAGCCTTTCTCGCAAGCAATCGCCGACGGCGTCATCCCACCTGAGCTCACGACGATCGGCGGAACTTGGGGCGCCATGCACGACACCGGAGAACTCACCTACATGAACCTCGTTCACCTTGCCGGATGCGACGGCACCGATCCCGACAGCATGACCCGATTCGAGATCGACGGACGCCGCCAAGCCATGTACGCCATAGAGGCTCTTCGCCGATACACGCCAGGGTGTTCCAATGCGCGCTTACGGAATTTTGGCATGACGATCGGTATCCGCGACACCCGCAAGATCGACGGACAGTACAACTTGACCGAGCACGACGTGCGCAACGAAGCACGCTTCGACGACTCCATAGGCATCTACCCGGAGTTCATCGACGGCTATGGCGTGCTCGTCCTCCCGACGACCGGCCGCTACATGCATGTGCCGTACCGATCGATGCTCCCTAAGGCCGTGAAAGGACTCCTTGTCACCGGTCGGGCAATCGGTGGCGATCGCATCGCCCACGCCGCCACACGGAACATGGCGTGCTGCGCCGTCGCGGGTCAGGGCGCCGGGATCGCTGCGGCGATGTCAGTGCGCGACGGTACCGACCTGGACGTGATCGCCATGACCGGGGTACACGCCGAGCTCGACCGCCAAGGCGTCCGCTTCCGCTGACTGCACGACCTGCCCGCTCCCCCTATCGGCGACGAGGCCAACGAGGACGCTGTGTCGAGCTAAGCAGTAGCCAGCAATCCCAACCGTGCGAGCCGCTACGTCGAGGCCCTTGGCGCTCACTCGAAGTCGTCGCTGTATTCGGCGACGGACGGCGAGTTCCTCCTAGACGTCTAGTCACCCAGGATCACTCACCAGCTCAAACTATAAGCGCGCGAAGTATCAGGCGAAGTCCGTCGCCAAACCCGCCCCCTAGCAACGCCATCCCTAGACCGCAAGCGGTCTGTTCACCCCGTCAACTGTTCCAGCGGCTGGTGCCGAATCGGTAGCCAACGGAGCGGACGGTGTGAATGAGGTTGTGTTCTTCACCGAGTTTGGCTCGTAAGCGCCTGATGTGCACGTCTACGGTTCGTGCGCCGCCGTAATACTCGTATCCCCACACTCGGGAAAGAAGCGTTTCGCGAGTGAACACTTTTCCTGGATGCGTTGACAGGAATTTGAGCAACTCGTATTCCATGTACGTGAGGTCGAGTGGGCGCTTTTCGATCACCGCTTGATACGTTTCGAGGTTCAACACCAGCGGGCCATACTCAACAACTTCTGCACTTACTCCCTTGCCGGTTTGCCATAACAAGTGCTTGAGCCGGGCTTCCAACTCGCGTGGGTGAAACGGCGACAAGCAGAAATCGTCGTAAAGATCCTCGCGAAGTTCTAACTCACCAAGCTGCGTTCCACTAACGAGCAACAACAGCGGATCAAGGGGTACGTCACGCTTGCGCAACGATCGACAGATGGCCCAAGCGCCTTCGGGGTCAACGTCGGCGTTGATGATTGCGCCACCCCAGCCTTCATCGGGTTCGGCGCGTTCGGCTGCAGCAACTGAAGCAACAGCGATGTATCGGTAGCCGGCAAGGTCAAGAGTTTGTGCCAGAGCTACCGGTGGGGGATCGGGAAATACGAGAAGTGGTGCAAGAGCCATGAGTAGTCGATTCGTAAGTTCGCGTAGAAAATCAGGCTAGAGCGACGGAAGGTAGCGGTCGAGTTCGAACTGGCTCACGTGAGTCTTGTAGGCCGACCATTCCGCACGCTTGTTGCGAAGGAACCACTCAAATACATGTTCACCAAGCGCTTCAGCAACCAACTCAGAACCTTCCATCACATTTACCGCGTCGGCAAGCGAAGAAGGCAACTGGCCGATACCGGCTTTGGCTGCTTGTGACGGCGTCATTTCGGCAAGATTCTCCGTGAGTTCTGGCCCAAGTTCATAACCCATTTCGATACCCTTCAAACCAGCGGCCAACAATGCTGCATAGGCAAGGTAGGGATTACATGCCGGATCGGGAGCGCGGTATTCGATTCGAGTTGAAGAGGCTTTGCCGCGCTTGGGAGTTGGTACACGTACCAGTGCCGATCGGTTGTACCGGGCCCAACTTACAAACACTGGTGCCTCATACCCAACTACTAAGCGTTTATACGAATTAACCCATTGATTGGTAAGTGCAGTTATTTCACGGGCATGATGCAAAATCCCGGCCAAGAACTGTTGGCCGACGAGAGAAAGGGTGGTGGGATCGTCGGCGTTGTAGAAAGCATTTTCATCGTCTTTGAACAGTGAAAGGTGTGTGTGCATACCAGAGCCCTGCACGCCGGCGATTGGCTTGGGCATAAACGTCGCGTACACACCCCGCTCCATCGCCACCTCTTTGACGACCAGGCGACACGTCATGATGGAATCGGCCATGGTGAGTGCGTCGGTATAGCGAAGGTCAATCTCTTGTTGCGACGGTGCTTCCTCGTGGTGGCTGTAGCGAACCGGAATACCGAGGGCTTCGAGATAGTTGATGGTTTTGCGACGAAGATCCCCGCCTGCATCAGCTGCCGAAAGATCAAAGAACGATGAGGTGTCGAGAGGTTTCGGTGCATGGGACGGATCGTTATCGGCGAAGTAGAAGTACTCCATATCCGATGAGGCGTAAAAGCTGTAGCCCATCGCTCGGGCCTTTTCGAGACCTCGGCGCAGCACCTGTCGGGAGTCGCCCATGAAGGGGGTTTCATCGAGCATGGTGACGTCGCAGAACATCCGGCCTACCGGTTCGTCGTTTTTCCAGGGAAGAATTTCGAACGTGTCGGGATCGGGCATGGCCAACATGTCGGATTCGGTGTAGCGGCTGAAACCGTCGATCGCCGAACCGTCGAACGTCATACCTTCTTCGAATGCGTTTTCTAATTCGGCCGGGGTGATGGCAAACGATTTGAGTGAACCGAGCACGTCGGTGAACCAAAGCTGAATGAAACGGACTTTTCGTTCCTCAACGGTGCGCAACACATAGTCAATTTGGCTGGCATGACGATTCGAAGCTGACATCGGGGTTGACATGCCACTAGCTTGGCCGCTTTCCGTGGTCGTTGCCACCGGTGAGAAACGTTGTTCATACGGGGTTCACAAACCGTTCCAGAATCTCGACGAATAGCGATGTCCCTCCAAACCCGACTGAGTCGTGCGTGAGCCGTTTTCGGGGTGGTGACGTGTGTTTTACGTCGCTTCACGTGGCTGTTCACACAGCCGCAACAATTGCGCAACCGATCAGAAACCCCCAGTCGGCAGACTTCTCGCACTTTATTAGTGCCCAAGCAGTACCCATTTGCTTTACCAGCGCACAGAAACCCGTTCTGTGGCCTGATTTGAGAGGAACCACCGTGTACCAAGCCGAGTACATCTGGATCGACGGCACATTGCCTTCGCCAATGCTTCGTAACAAGACCAAGGTCCTGGCCGATGGCGCAACGCCACCAATCTGGGGCTTCGACGGTTCGTCGACCAACCAGGCTCCTGGCGACAAGAGCGATTGTGTTCTTCGTCCAGTTTGGTCCTGCCCAGATCCAATCCGCGGTGGCGACAACATCCTGGTTATGTGCGAGGTTCTCCTCAATGACATGACCCCGCATGCAACCAACACCCGTGCAGCCGCAGCGAAGATCGCCAAAAAGTACGCAAAGCAAGAGCCATGGTTCGGTATCGAGCAGGAATACACCATGCTCACCGCCGCTGGTCGTCCGCTTGGATTCCCCAAGGAAGGCTTCCCGGCTCCTCAGGGTCCTTACTACTGTGGCGTTGGCACCGGCCGTGTTGTTGGCCGTGACATCGTTGAGGCCCACACCCAGGCTTGTATCGACGCTGGCATTCTGATCTCAGGAACCAACGCAGAAGTTATGCCCGGCCAGTGGGAATTCCAGGTTGGCCCACTCGGAACTGTCGAAGTTGCCGATCAGTTGTGGGTTGCTCGCTGGTTGCTTCACCGCATCGCCGAAGATTTCGACGTAGTGATTTCCATGGACGCAAAGCCAATGAAGGGCGATTGGAACGGCGCTGGCGCCCACACCAACTTCTCCACCCTGGCCATGCGCGAAGAGGGCGGCTACAAGGTCATCGAGAAGGCTTGCGTCGCCATTGGCAAGAAGGTTATGGAGCACGTACTGAATTACGGTCCTGGCATCGAAGACCGTTTGACCGGCAAGCACGAAACCGCACCGTGGAACAAGTACTCCTATGGTGTTTCCGATCGTGGCGCTTCGGTTCGTATTCCGTGGCAGGTTCCGCTCGAAGGTAAGGGCTACCTCGAAGATCGTCGCCCAAACGCGAACATGGATCCCTACCTCGTTTGCCGTCTGCTGACGGATACCGTTTGCTCCGCTCTGTCGAAGTAGCAGTCGAGCCCTGTTTGGGGCTTTGGTTTTTGATCTGAAACACAAACGGCCCTGGCTTTCAAAGCTTGGGCCGTTTTGCATTCGTGCGGAGCCCCATTGGCATCGCTGCTATTCGATCTTGCGGTACTTGGTTGCGGGTAGACATTTTCCGCCGGTCATTTCGACCAACCCCTTCTTCGCTAGGTTCCTAAGGTGTTTGCGAATGGATTGCGGTGCCAGCCCCAACTCGGCTGTCAGCTCGGCTTGGGATCGGGGCGCGTCTAGTGCTTGGAGGATCGTCGCCTCGGTAGGAGTGACCGTGGGTCTGTTGGCGTGTTGAAGTGCTGTTGCCGAGTTATTCGATGCTAAGCGCGCTGACGGTCTGGTGAGGATCGCTGTGAAAGTGATTCCCTCATCGAAGAATTTTGGCGCAGGCAATCCATCGCCGACGGTCGCTTTCAAGATTTGGGGAATGCCTGTTGCGAGAGCTTCAACAACGCGACCATCGCGTAGCTTCACGTGCTGACAAATTCGCATCAGAGTGACGTTGCGGGCTGAGGTCAGTTGGTTGGAGAAAAGTCGCGACACCGTAAGGCCGTACAAGCCGCCCGGATTGACGAGCGTCAGTTGTTTTGCGTCAATGCGTAACTCAACCGCTCTTGACCAAGCCCACTCGCCGATGTCTCGATGCACCAGTGCATTCGAGATAAGTTCTCGAACTGCGGTTGGAGGAAAGTCGAAACGGTCACGCACTCGGCCATCCGGAGAATCCACGATTTGATGGCGGCTATGAGTTGCGACCCACGCAAGCGTGTCATCGATCATCTGCGGGATCGGTCCTGAAAATCGCGCAACATCTCCGATGCGTATGTCTAGTGAATCTCCTGGCTCAGGCGCCGCGGAAGCTTGAATGACGAAATTTGGAAACCATTGCTGTGGATAGGAACCAAGCGATACCAAACAGCCAAAGTTGGCATGTTGTTGGAAGAGATCACGCCGGTTTTGCGAAGGAGTTCGTCGTCATCGGAAATTCTTGCCAACCCTCGATCGGTTGCTCGGGCCAGGGCAAGGTAATCGCGAACAAGTTCGGCAGAAAGATCCGCCCCACTGGCAGCTTGGACTTCCTCCGTGTCAAAGCGTGGCTGCGTTCGGTTTATGAGCAGACCCTGGATAGTTCTGGTTATACCAACGAAAAAAGATGCCGCAATGAGCAATTGCATCATCGATCGTGTCGAAGTGGCCTGGCCAGTCAGGCCGATATTTCAACGTTTTGAAACCGGTTTCAGCGTGGGGATTGTCGTTCGAAACTCGGGGTCGTGAAAGTGATCGGCGGACACCGAGTAAGTCGTAGAGATCGGTCAAGGTTCCCGACGTCATTTGTGCGCCACGATCCGAATGGATCGTGAGCTGGTGGCGTTTGACGTGTTCGCGTTTCGCTGTCGTGTCGATGAGTGTCTCGGCAACCGTAGCGGTTTCGGTTTCGTGGATGCACTAGCCGACAACTTTGCGTGACCACAAGTCCCAGATCACGTAGAGGTAGAACCAGACTCCGCGGCGTGGGCCGGGTAACCGGCTGATGTCCCATTCCCACACCATGTTTGGTGCGGTCGCCACCACGCGAGGTTTCGAGTGGTGATGCCCGGGTTGTCGTTGACGGCGTTGACCAGCCATATCATGGGCTCGAAGGATGCGATGCATCGTGGATTCGGAACACAAATAGATCCCTTCATCCAACAG
>JAYTWN010000055.1:0-4165 GCA_043743435.1 Acidimicrobiia bacterium | reverse complement strand
AAAGCTAAAAGCCAACTGTTCCATGGCCGTATCAACTGCTGGTCAACAACGGGTCAAACGCGTGCTTCATGCATTGCGCGATGCGAACCTGGATCTCGGAATATTCAGGAGATCTGAAACAGGGGATTCTCCAGTGGACCCAACCTGTTACTCAGCTCGCCTGCGAACGATGCGTCCTCGCCGACATTCGGTGGGTACTTCGATCAATATCGAAACCCTCACCTACACATATGAAACTGCCGACGGAATTGGAACCTTCATTCCATCCTGACCCAGATAATTACAGGAAGCTAGGGGTAAAAACCCGTAATGTTCCGAGCATGCCCGATGCGATATTTTCTGATCCTCGACTTGCTGGAATCTATGACTGGATGGAAATCGAACGGCCGGATCTTGAGGCGTATGTGGCCATGGCGCTGGAGTTCGAGGCTCGATCGGTCTTGGACGTTGGATGCGGAACTGGAACGTTGTGTCTTCGTTTTGCTGGAGCGGGTCTCGATGTTTTCGGAGTGGATCCTGCCGAGGCGTCGCTCGATGTTGCTCGATCCAAACGGGGTGCAGAGAAGGTTCGATGGATCTCCGGTGATGGCACGCAGCTACCTCCCTTGCAGGTCGATCTCGCCTTGATGACAGCCAACGTTGCGCAGGTCCTTCTGTCGAACGACGAATGGAAAGAAGCGCTCAAATCGATTCATGCAGCTTTGAAACCTGGTGGCCGTTTTGTATTTGAGACAAGGAATCCCGCCAGGCAAGCATGGCAGAGCTGGAACCGAGAACAAACTGAGGCCGTGGCAACGATTCCTGAAGTCGGCGAAGTAACGAGCTGGTGTGAACTGGTCAACGTCGACGGGCCGTTTGTTTCATTTCGGTGGACTTATGAATTTGCTAAGACCGCGAGACCATCACCTCGGACTCAACCCTACGATTTCGTTCGCAATCTGAAATAGAACACTCCCTGGTCGGCGAAGGCTTTGTCGTCGAAGAAGTCCGTGACGCCCCCGATCGGCCCGGACTTGAGTTTGTGTTCGTCGCTCGGACTGCTCGTCGGCCCTGGAACGGTGAGGATTGAACCGGGGGAGTCTGTTTCGTCGGCTAATCGATTGTCCTGAAAGAATCGTTGCATGCTTAGTCTTTGGTACGCCGACGGTCGCGACACTCCCCGAACCCGACCTGGCGATGTTCTCCGGCTCGCTGGATTCACGGGGCAAGAAGAATGCGCAATCACCATGGGGTGGACCGTCGAACGATTGGATTGGGTGAACGAGCCAACCTTTCGAGCGACGACCATACTGGCGGGCTACGGGTTGAACAAGGGTGTCGCCGAAGGCCGTATCATGACCCCGCCAATTCGCCTATCGGCCGTGGCGTACCGGATTCGATCGAACCCACCCGACGTTGCCATTGTGAGTGGTGTAAGGCGGGGGGACAAGTTGGTGTTTGGCCAGACCGTTGGATGGGCTGATGCGTTGGCTCGAACCGCGAAGCGTGTGGTTGTTGAGTTGGCCGAATCGAGTGTTCCGGGAAGCGCTGGAAATAATCAGTCCACAGATAATCTGCTTGACGGGGTTGACCTTGGCGGCCCGGAGATCGTGGGAAACATCGTGGCCACAGTGGCCCGTCCCGCCCATTCCGGAGCTGCACCTGCATCAGACGCCGCCGGGCCGACTTCGTCACCCGAACGGACGGCGCTCTCATCCAACCGGCAAGCCGGATTGGGAGCACCTGCTGCCTCGCGACCCGCTGACGAGATTGATCTGCAGATCGGAAGATTGGTCGCCTCGATCCTCCCTGAGGACCCAACGCTGCAATTCGGTCCCGGTGGAATCGGCGAAGGAATCGTCCGTTCGCTTACGAAACCAGTGGGGATTTGGTCGGGCCTAGTAAGCGACCCAATGGCTAGCTTGTTTGATCGTGATCTTCTTCGAGGGAACGTGGTTGCCGCCTATGCGTGGGGTGGGGATCCGATCCTGCAACTGGCCGCTGCCGGGCGTCTTGAACTTCGACCGGCGACTATCGTTCACGAGCCTGCAGTTTTGGCCGAGATCCCACGATTCGTTGGCTGCAACACGGCCCTACAGCTCGGACTCGACGGTTCGGTGAACGTCGAACGAGTAGGTTCTCGAACCATCGCCGGCGTCGGCGGACATACCGATTTCTGTGAAGGCGCCACCCGCTCTAACGGTGGAATGGCCATCATCTCGGTTCGCTCAACGGCTGCCGATGGATCGTCGACCATCGTGCCTCGAGTCGATGTGGTGTCTACCGCTCGCAGCTCCATCGGCGTCGTAGTGACCGAACATGGCATCGTGGACCTTCGGCCGCTGAACGACGAGCAGCGCCGAACTGCCCTGATCGGGATCGCCCATCCCTCGCACCGACAGTGGCTGGTAGACAACTCCTAGCCGGTATTGGGCTCAAGTATTGGTACTTGAGCCCAATACCGACACACCGCACAGACCGTGATTCTCCGAAGGGAGGCCCAGACGTAAACTTCGACTAGCGGAACCCAGCGACTGGTGGTGGCGCGTAGACCCGCATCGATTGCTTGGCGTATGAACCCTCGACTCGTTTCCTCGTCGAGGGTCCACGCACGAGAACCACCACTCGGCACACCAAAGCTCATACACCCGACGTAGATCTTCGATACGTCAAGTCCGGTGTTGCCAAGCTTATGGATCGCATGAGTGGGTTCAGTCTTCGATCATGATTTTCGAAGTATCGTCCCACCTAACGGTGGGGCAGGTGCCCCCGATCGGGCTTGCCGGTCGGTGGAGGGCACCGTCCGTTCGGGTGATGGAGTAGGCCCGGCGGCGTTTGACGCAATTGCTAGCCAGAGCGGCGACAACCAAGTGGATCGGTAAGGAATCCCGATCCGTTTAGCAACGCCGTGGTGGGGGCAATCACGATGTCACCGTTGATGTGCAGCCCCTCAAGTCCACGCATGTTCTCGATGGTGATGCCGCCGTTGGCGTAGACCGCCGTGCTTGCAGCGAAACGGGTGTCACTGGTGGCATCGGGACCAAAGGTGTCTGTGCCGATGCCTTTGATGAAGCGTTCTTTGAACAGGAAGTCGATGGCGGGAGCAGCGAATCCCGGAGCCGTGTCAAGGTATGCGGGCGTACCATATCGGTTGCCGTAGCCAGTGAGGAGGGCAACAAGTGCGCCGCTTGGGATAGGCCCGTTGGCGAGCTCGTAGGTCTTGATGTCCTGCTTGGTCAATTTGAAATTCGGATTCGCCATGCGACTTCGTACGTCAATGACATATACGGGCCACGCGAAGTCTTTCGCTGGGAGCTTATCGAGCGTCGTGGCTCCAGCGATGAAGTGGGAAGGAGCCGAGAGATGTGTCCCGGTGTGAGTTCCCGTGAACACCGTTTCGAGCCGGAAGAAATCGGGGACGTAATCGAAAGCAATATTGATGTCAGGAACCGGATCACCAGGGAAGACCGAGGCGGCTTCGCTGAACACCTGACCGAGCCGGACCATACCGCCTGGGCAGCTCAGTTGTGCGGGTGGTGAGGAGGTAGCGCCGCCTGTAACTGCGGTGCCACCAATTTGGGCAATGGCAATCCCAGCCGAACCGAGCATTGCTGAAATGGCGATGACGCCAGTGAGAAGTTTCTTCTTCGTTGTCATTAAAGGTCTCCGTAGGTTGATTGCCGCGTAGTTTCCAGGTGATCGAAGCGGCAAGGCTAGCGGCCACCCTCAGCGGTCGTCCAGCGCTAATTTGGAAATGTTCGGTCGTTACTCTCAAATGATGAGCCGCCCGCGTCAGGTTTCGACAGCGGCGGGCTTTGACTTCTACGCTGCCATTGCGGAGTCGAGTGTCGGCGACCACAAAACCAGAGAGGTCAGCTATGCCACCCATTCCGAAGAACGGCACCGTTGCAGTGACCGGGGCTGCGGGGTTCATCGGGGGATGGGTAGTGAAAGGCTTGCTCGATCGTGGATATCGAGTTCGCGCCTGCGTGCGTTCTGCATCGCACAAGCATCGGCATAGTTGATGTTGTTGATCTTCGACGAACGAGCAGCTTGGTTGAGCCGGGTTCCGTTGCATTCAGGGGCAGGTGCTGAACGTGATCACCCGCTCTACAAAGGCGCGGATATGGAGCTGCATGGCTTCGACGTCTTTTGAGAGCATTGACTTTTGGATCTTTGAGATCGG
>JAYTWN010000054.1:0-9209 GCA_043743435.1 Acidimicrobiia bacterium | reverse complement strand
GCGGTACTTACCAACCCCGGTGCCTCACCACGTTGTGGTTGCTGCCGTGGTTCTCGGTTCGCCACGGGATCGTCGAGCGGAAGCGGGTGCAGCGAAGCGGCGGTGTCCAACGTGAGGAGACCAAGGATTCCTGCCGACACTAAACCGATGAGGATCAAACCAAGCGGAAACAACGACGATTCGTTCCAGGTGGATCGGCGCAGTGTGCGAAGCAACAAGATTCCGACAACAACGAACACCCCATCGACAGCTTTCGGGGTTCGTCTGCCCGCAGAGACCTCGACCAGAGCGTTGGCCACAGCCGGCTGTGCGGGTGCAACACCTTCGATGCGACGGTGAAGGACCGCCGCAAGCAGCACACCGAATCCCAACGGAGCAAGTCGGCCAAGGGTGAAAAAGTAACGCTCGCCAGGGTCACCGCTCGGTAACGGGAGAACGCTCGCCACAACGCAAAAACCGCCGATTACAAACGCCGAAACCCGAGCCTTTCGACGAAAAACCGCCAAAAGCAAGGGTAGGCACACATAGAACTGTTCTTCGATGGAAAGGCTCCACGTATGCAGCAGCGGCCGGGCAATTTCACCCGCCACGTCTGGATGCAGCAAACGAAACCAGTTCGATAAACCCACGAGAGCTGCAAGTCCGTGGGCGACGTTGCGCCCCGGATTACCCAGCACTGGTTTCATGAAATGCGAAGCGACCACAACTGCAACGATCATCACCGCAAGAGCCGGAAACAGTCGCCAAAAACGGCCGATGTAGAAATCCCGCAACGGGTTGGAGGCTCCGGAAGGGGATGGCGTCAAGAACAGATGCAGCAAACGGCGGGTGACCACGAAGCCTGAAATAGTGAAAAACAAATCGACGCCAATGAAGCCACCGGGTAGTCCCACGTCGAAGTGATAGGCCATCACCAACAGAACCGCTACACCGCGAAGCCCATCAATCGCGGGGATCCGCCCTGGTTGCGGTGTACTCATTCCTCGAACGTAGTTCGTAAAACGAAACGGTCACAGGAATACAAGGAAATTTTCCCCTCCCGAACCCACCCTCGCCTGATTAGCACTTAAAACAAAAAGACAGCCCGGAGGCTGCCTCAAAGTCCGCCGTTGACGCGGTACCCAGTTGGGGTGAACAAGTGTTGTGGAGCTTGTGGGAATTGAACCCACGACCTCTTGCATGCCATGCAAGCGCTCTACCAACTGAGCTAAAGCCCCGAGAATCAGCTGAGCTAATGTTCGGGTTGCAAGCAGGCGGACCCGTTTGCGGATGTAAAAGCTACCACGCTAAAGGCGCAGATCTGATCGAATTTGGCTCCACCGATCGGGAATTCGGTCAGCTGGTTACTGCACCGTTAGCGTTTGATGTCGACAGCAGGATCGAGAACGGTAAGTACCTCGACGCCAGTGTCTGTCACCAGAACGGTATGTTCCCACTGCGCAGTTCGGGCGAGATCACAGGTAACGGCGGTCCAATCGTCATCCCAGAGGTCGTAATCGTCGCTGCCCGAAGCGGTAATCATGGGCTCGATGGTGAAGGTCATTCCTGGGCGCATAATGGTGTTGGCCTTGCGGTCGTAATAGTGCGGCACATTGGGCTGCATATGGAAGACCTCGCCAATCCCATGGCCCACAAAGGCTTGCACTACGCCGTACCCATACTTGCGCGCATGTCCTTCGATAGCTTTGCCAATCACATTGATCGGGGCGCCCGGCACCACGGCAGCTACCGCCAAGTCCAGGCACTCCTTGGTTACGGCCACTAAACGGCGAGACGCGTCGTCGACATTGCCGACTTCGAACATCACCGAATGATCACCGTGCACGCCGTTGAGGTAGATGGTGACATCAATGTTCAGGATGTCGCCGTCTTGAAGCGGACGCGAATCGGGAATCCCGTGACAGATAACCTCATTTACCGAAGTGCACACCGACTTGGGATAACCGCCGTACCCAACCGTTGAGGGATAGCCGCCAAGATCGATATAGGCCTGGTGGGCAATAGCGTCGAGCGCATCGGTGGTCACGCCAACGGCCACATGAGGACGAATAATCTCGATCACCCTCGCCGCAGCCCGGCCCGCAATCCGCATTCGCTCAATGGTGTCGCCATCCTTGATGAGCACCACATTGGTCTTCTTGGGCTTGCCCTTGTTGCCCACGTAATCAGGAGCAACAATCGACGACGGCACCGAACGGACGGCGGTTACTTGACCTGGCAAAACCGATGGTCCACGGCTCGGCGCTTGGCGATCTTTGTGGCATCGCTTGAACTTCTTGCCGCTGCCACACCAGCACGGGTCGTTTGACTTGGTGATGGTGAGCGTTTCCACGGAAGCAAGGATACGACCTCCTCACCCCCAACCGAGTTTCGCACTTTGGGCAGTTTTACGGATCGAGCGATTGTTCCGCGGCGATTCCATCCATTGGCGACGAGGGTCTTGTTCGGTCAGCTTGATGCGTGAGAAAGCGCCGCCGTGGTTGGGGGCTTAGCCGGTAGCCTGGAACGCTATGTCTTCACCGGTTGAGCCAGTTCCTGCAACGCCAAATCTTGCAACCCCGAATCTTGCAACGCCGGATCTTGAAAGCGAGTCGGTGGTTGGGCGCGATTTTCCGGAGCACCGCTATACGGCAACGTTGGCCAACACTATTGAGCCCGCTTGGCAAGACCGATGGGAAGCCGAAGGCACCTACAACACGCCTAATCCCGTTGGAGCGTTGAGTGAGGGATTTGAGGCGGTCAAGGACCAACCGAAATTGTTCGTGATGGATATGTTCCCATATCCATCCGGTGCTGGTCTCCACGTGGGCCACCCGTTGGGCTTTATCGGCACCGACGTGTTTGCCCGTTACAAGCGCATGACCGGACATAACGTGCTCCACACCATGGGCTTCGATTCCTTTGGTCTGCCTGCCGAGCAGTACGCCGTGCAAACCGGTACCCATCCGCGGACAACCACCGAAGCCAACGTGGCCAACTACCGCCGCCAAATTCGTAGTCTCGGCTTGGGTCACGATCCACGCAGATCAGTGGCTACGACCGATGTTGAGTTTTATCGATGGACGCAATGGATTTTCTTGCAAGTCTTCAACTCGTATCTGGATGAGACTTCTGGCAAGGCTCAGCCAATCGCCGATCTTCAGCGCGCTTATGAAACCGGTGAACGAGTTTCATCCGATGGCCGCGCCTGGTCGACGTTGACCAATGCCGAACAGCGAACCGTTATCGATGCTCATCGACTCGCCTATGTTTCAGAAACTCCCGTCAATTGGTGTCCGGGCTTGGGAACCGTTGTTGCCAACGAAGAAGTAACTGCCGATGGTCGCAGTGATCGTGGCAACTTCCCCGTGTTCAAACGCAACATGCGTCAATGGAACATGCGGATCACCGCGTATGCCGATCGGTTGATCAACGATTTGGATTTGGTCGATTGGCCAGAACCGGTTCGCCTCATGCAACGCAACTGGATAGGCCGTTCGCATGGTGCCCGGGTCCGGTTCGCCTCTGCCGCTGGGCCAATCGAAGTGTTCACTACCCGTTCAGACACGCTGTTTGGCGCAACCTACATGGTGCTGGCTCCTGAGCATGCCCTAGTTGATCAGTTAGCCGCAGCGGTTTGGCCTTCGGGCACGCCAGAGAAATGGACTGGGGGAGCGGCAACACCAGCCGAAGCTATTGGCGCCTATCGACGGACCACGCAAGCCAAATCTGCGGTGGACCGCCAAGTGGAAACCCGCGAAAAAACTGGGGTGTTCCTCGGCGTCACCGCCACCAATCCCGTCAACGGCGCGGCGATACCGGTGTTCATCGCCGACTACGTACTGATGGGTTACGGCACCGGAGCGATCATGGCCGTACCCTCCGGCGACCAACGTGACTTTGAATTCGCTCGCATTTTTGGCCTGCCGATTGAGGCCACGCAGCAGCCGACGGATGAATGGTTCGCCGCTGAAGGTGTAGATCCCAACTTGGATTGCGCTACATGGTCACATGCTTATGTGGGCGACGGCGCGCACGTGACTTCCGCTCGTGGCGATGGCACGCTCGATATCAACGGAACCGATAAAGCCACCGGTATTTTGGCCGTGAACGAGTGGTTGACCGCAAATGATCACGGTCATGGCACCATCAATTACAAGCTGCGCGATTGGGGTTTCAGTCGTCAGCGCTATTGGGGTGAGCCCATCCCCGTGGTGTTCGACGAAACCGGCCTACCCATTGCCCTGCCTTCCTCCATGTTGCCCTTGGAACTTCCGGAAACCGATCAGTTCTCACCCCGTACCTTTGATCCAAACGACGAATTCTCCAACCCTGAAGCACCGCTTGACCGTTTGCAAGATTGGGTAAACGTCGAACTGGATTTGGGTGATGGTATGCGCACCTATCGCAGAGATACCAACGTGATGCCGCAGTGGGCTGGTTCGTGTTCCTATTATTTGCGCTACATCGATCCCATCGATGCGCCCGGTGCTCCACTGCCTGCTGATCCGATAAACGAGCAGTACTGGATGGGCTCACCGAGCGAAGGTCGATCCAGTGGTGTCGACTTGTATGTGGGCGGAGTAGAGCATGCGGTGCTGCACCTGCTGTACTCACGCTTCTGGCACAAGGTGCTGTTCGATCTTGGCTACGTAAGCACACCCGAACCTTTCCAGCGCCTGTTCAACCAGGGGTACATCCAGGCTTACTCGTACACCGATTCGCGCGGAATGTACGTTGAGGCTTCGCAGGTGGTCGAAGCAAATGGCAAGTACACCTACGAAGGTGATTCGGTAACTCGACACCTCGGCAAGATCGGCAAATCGCTCAAAAATTCCATCTCGCCCGACGATATGGTCAACGAATACGGTGCCGACACGTTCCGCCTGTACGAGATGGCCATGGGTCCCTTGGAGCAAGCCAAGCCGTGGGATACCCGAGCGGTATCGGGATCATTCCGTTTGCTGCAACGCGTGTGGCGGACCGTGGTCAACGAAGACACCGGCACGGTGCGGGTAACCAATTCAGAACCCACCGCGGAAACGTTACGGATCCTGCACGCAACCATCGCTGCGTGTCGAGAAGCTATGGACGCATTGCGTATGAACACTCCCGTGGCTCGCATCACAGAACTCAACAATCACCTGACGAGCACTTACGCCAACGGTGCCCCCCGCTCAGTAGTTGAACCCCTGGTCTTGATGTTGGCTCCCTTTGCCCCCCATATGGCTGAGGAACTCTGGCGTCGGCTCGGTCACGACTCGTCGTTGGTGCGTGCTTCGTATCCGGTTTCCAATCCGGCATTCCTCGTAGCCGACACCGTGGAAGTTCCCGTGCAGATCAACGGGAAACTCAAAACGGTTTTGGTTGTTCCTGCCGATGCCGATGCGGCTTACCTGGAAGCGGCAGCCAAGGCCGATGAAAAGGTCGCGGCACTGCTGGAAGGGAAAACCATCCGCAAAGTGATCGCTGTGGCCGGTCGGCTCGTCAACCTTGTTGTTGGCTAGTGCAGGAAAGCGCGAATTTGTCCCGTGTCGCTTTCCTTGTGACATGAACATTTCTCGGGTTTGTAGACGGAGCGATGCGCAACAAATTCGCGCGAACATGCGCGAAGTTCGTGCGAAGGCAACGCCTCCGGGGTTGAGCCGAGCGATCCGATCAAACTCGTGGGCGTTGAGAACTACGCCACTATCGCTCCGAGGGCCATGTTGGTTGGGTAGCGTTTAGGTATGCGTTTACGACTTTTTCCCACAGTTGCCGTTGTTGGTTTGGCCAGCATGTCCTTGATTGGCTGTTCGAAGTCAGCATCGGACACGACCGGTGCCTCCTCAGTAGAAACAACAGCGGCTCTCGCCGAGACCTCCTCTGGCGGTTCCACGTCGGAAACCACCGCTGCGACCTCGGAGACGGCTGCGGCGACTGGATCGGAAACCACGGTGGCCGCAGCGGCACCAGCAGGTTTGCCGCTCGATACCGAAGCCTTCGCCGGTACCGACTGTCCAGCAACGGATGGCTCCGCACCCCGTCACACCAAGTTCGCTGCAGAACCAAAAATGTGCATTGACGTCGCCAAGAAATACGTTGCGCTCATGGAAACCTCGAAAGGCAACATGACCTTCGAACTTGACCCAAAGCGTGCGCCAAAAACGGTGAACAGCTTTGTTTTCCTAGCCCGTCAGCACTACTTCGAAGGCATCAAATTTCACCGTGTAGTCCCAGCGTTCGTGCTCCAGGGTGGCGATCCGTTTTCGATAAGCAATGGCGCGGATGGTCCTGTAGGTACCGGTGGGCCGGGCTACGAATTTGCCGATGAGCTTCCCAAACCTGGCGAATACAAAGTTGGCTCACTCGTTATGGCCAACTCCGGACCGAACACCAACGGCAGCCAATTCTTCATCGTGTCTGGCCCCAATGGCGTACAGCTTCCGCCGAACTACGCCCTGTTCGGTCAGCTCAGTGACGGACAACCAACCGTTGACGCCATCGGCGCTCTCGCGGTGACCGACGGACCTCCAAGCGAACCGGTCATCATCAACAAGGTCACGATCACTGAGTCCTAAGCGCTCGTAGGTTCACTCGTTCAGACTTTGGTAAACGATCCGGACTCCGAACTTCAGCACTGGTTGCACAACTACGAAACAACTGCTGAACAACGAAAAAGGCTCCTGGACAAATCCGGGAGCCTTTCCTCATTGCAGGAGCTTTCTCATCTTCAACGACACGCCGCTATCGCTCCAGATGTTTCCGGAATTTTCAGGATTCGACGCCGTGAGTTGGAAAGCCTATTTCTTCTTTTTGGTGGCAGGCTTCTTGGCAGTGGTCTTCACCAAGGGAGCCTTGGCGGTAGCTCCCTTGGACGCAGTTGCCGCCTTAGCTGAAACTGGAGCTGGTGCTGGTGCTGGTGCTGGCGAGCCGCCGCTGGCTTGGGTAACTCGGTTGGCAAGAGGTGCAGGGAGGCCGGCGGTTGCATCACCCACCTTGAACGTCCAGGAAACCTTGCCAGCGGTCCCACCGTCGACCGCAACATCGTAGGAGTTACCGGCCACCAAAGGGTTCCGCGGAATGATCATGACCAGGTTTTTTTGGGTTAAAAGCTGACGGCCCGTAGCTTGTGCTCCGGCATCAGGATTGGTGTAACCGCGATCAATAACGCAGGCCTCAAGTACATTCCCACCCTGGCTCACGGTGGCGATTGAAGCACTGGGGGCCGTCGGAAAGGTAGCAAGAATCGGTAGCCCGGCAGGTGCAACGTAACCGGGGCAAGCGGTAAGAGGATCGGGTACCTCGGAGCGGAAGCTGGTCATCGGAATCGTTGAACCTCGACCCGGGAACAAAATAGGTTCCTTGACCGCCACCTTCTTGCCAATGCCACCAATGATGTTGATGACCCCCGCCACCGAGAGCTGGCCGCCGGGACTCCGCGTTGACGTGAACGCGCTTCGTTGCAGCCGGGGTTCCAAAAGGTGGACGGCATGAAAGGGCGCGACCATCCAATCTTCAATGATTTCTCGGTCTGTGCGGTCGGCGCCCTGCCAGCCACCAAGGAGTGACTGTTTCGCCGCAAGTGCACCTTCGGGTGTGTAAAGGGGATGGCTGGCATCTTCGTCGTGAACCAACGATGCCGTGGCTGCTAGATACTTGACGTGCTTATCAACACCGGCTTGTAACACTGGGTCATTAGTAATGGGGTCAACGCCCGATGCTGCCCGATAGGCATTCACCACTGTCAGCCATTCCGGTTCCGCCTGCGCTGGAGCCTGGCTTGGGTTCAACGTACCCACTCCCACGCCAATCCCGGCCACAGCGACGATGACCTTGAAGGAACGAATACTTCGACGAAATTTCTGGGTGGTCGCTGAAGTACGGGGAGTCTTGGTGGTGTTCATGTGGGTTCTCTCTTTTGGCCTGGGAGCGTTCGAAGTACTTCGGGGATAGAGCGCAGTTTCGGACGCCCCGTGCTTCACTCTGGCGGCTTCACCAAGCAAAAGTAACTAGGAGAACTCCTGGTAACGAAAGCCTTCCGAACGGCTTTCATCGAGGATTCGCCCAACGGAGCGACGACGGTGTTCTAAGCCAGGGGGGACTCGCACAGTGGCGTTATTGGGAGGCGGCAGCCTTCAGTTGCCCGAGGACGCCTTCCCAAAGGGTCTCGTCAACTTTGTAGGGGGCATAGAACGAAAGCCGATCAACCGAAGTTCCAAAACGATCCATCAAGTTCGCCGCAACCTTGTCGGGCTCGGCAACGACAGCGAAAGCATCGAGTACTTCATCGTCGAGTGTTTCGCCCATCTCTACCCATTTGCCCTGCTTTGACATGGTGTTGAGTTCATCCTGAAGGGAACCCCAGCCGTGAAGCTCAAGCACATTGCGATAGGCCGGCGTCGACCCATAAAAGGCGATCTGTGCTTTCGTGCCAGCCTTCGCGGTCGCCAGTTCCGCCTCATCCCGACCGGTTACAACAAAGGCGGGCAGGGCGATCTGGAAGCATTCGACCGTGCGACCGGACTTGGCCATTCCTCGCTGCAGTGCCGGAATGGTCACTTCCTTCAGGTAGCGCTCGGTGGTAAAACCATGGGCCAGGAAGCCATCGCAAACTTCACCAGCAGCCTCGGTCATCAACTCGCCAACGCCTGCCAAAAACACCTTGGGCGGTCCGTAGGGGTTGGGCCCCGGGTTGAAAAACGGGTTCATCAAGGTGTGCGTATAAAAATCGCCACGGAACTCCAACTTGGTGCCCTCATTCCAGCAGGACCAAATATGGCGCATAGCCAGAACAAACTCACGCATACGTGCCGCTGGGGAAGACCAGGGCATAGAGAAACGCTTTTCGATGTGCGGCTTGATTTGGCTGCCTAAACCCAACACCATCCGGCCCTTCGAGAGCCACTGTAAGTCGTTGGCCTGGACTGCCATCGTCATCGGGTTGCGTGAGAACGCCACGGCAATGTTGGTACCAATGGAAATGCGTTCGGTGCTTTGTGCTGCCGTTACTAGTTGCAGGAACGGATCGTGGCTGGTTTCTGCCGCCCACACTCCGTCATAGCCCTTGGCTTCGGCCTCGGCCGCACCTTTTCCCGCTTCGGTCCAATCATTTCCAATTCCACCATCAATAAGCATGCACCGAACCGTACTTCAGTCGATCCCCCAAGAGCCAGGACCGGCCACCGAAATTCTTCCGTTCGGCGACAGTCTTGGGGCTCAATCAGGAGTTGAGAGAAAAAACCCGCGTG
>JAYTWN010000053.1:0-2831 GCA_043743435.1 Acidimicrobiia bacterium | reverse complement strand
TGATGCAAACCCATGCGAACTTACTAGCCAATGCCAAACATATGCAGTTCGCATACGGTTACACCTCTGAAGATAGCTACATGCATGCCGCGCCGATGTTCCATGCCGCGGATGCTGCCAGTACTTTCATCGTCACCTGGGTGGGCGCTCGACACTTGATCATTCCCGGTTGGGATGCCGCGAAGTTTTGCACCATGGCCGAGGCCGAAGCCATGACCACAACGCTGCTCGTGCCCACCATGATCAACGCGTTGGTGAATCTTCCGGGCGTAGAGGACTTTGATCTAAGCGCGTGGCGGTTGCTCTGTTACGGGGCCTCGCCTATGCCTTCTGAGTTGCAGCGCAAAGCCATGGCCACGTTGACGTGTGGGTTTTCTCAGCTCTACGGCATGACAGAAACGGCACCACTGTTAACGATTTGCTCAGCTGAGGATCATCGTCGCGGGGCTGCTGGTGAGGCCGGATTTGTAGAACGGTTGAAGTCGGCCGGCGCTCCAGCCCCGGGGGTTGAATGCGAAGTTCGCCGCGAAGATGGAACCATTTGCGCGGTTGGTGAACCCGGCGAAATTTATGGACGCGGGCCGAATTTGATGATCGGGTACTGGAACCGTCCGGAAGAAACCGCCAAGGCACTCGTGGCAAATGGTTGGTACAAATCCGGCGACGTGGCCTATGCCGACGAGTGCGGCTACCTCTACATTGTCGACCGGGCCAAGGACATGATTATCTCCGGTGGCGAGAACGTCTACACAACCGAAGTTGAGAACGCTTTATATGCACACGTTGCAGTTCTTGAAGCAGCGGTAGTGGGAATTCCCGACGACAAATGGGGCGAAGCCGTCCATGCCGAAGTGCTTCCCAAGCCAGGGATGACCGTTACGAGCGAGGAGTTAATTGCGCACTGCCGAACGTTGATTGGTGGCTACAAAGTGCCGCGCTCCATCAATGTTCGCACCGAACCACTCCCCAAATCCGGTGCTGGCAAGATCCTCAAGAAGGACCTCCGCGAACCGTTCTGGGCCGGCCAAACCCGCGCTGTGAACTAGCGCACGCAAGCGGAGAGTTCCCCGCGTGTCGCCGCCGCCCGAAATTCAAGAACCGCAAGTGTTTCCAGAAGATCAGACACGCGAGGAACTTTTGCGGCGATGCACTTGGTCTGTCCCCGATGTGGATTTGGGTTGTTGCTAACGACCCATTGCCAGCACGCTATGTATGCATACCATACGGATGTTCCCGTCTCTGATGTACTGCGTCTAGGCGAGGGCGTTCACGGCGGCGTAGAGAAAGGGGGCCAGGATGAGGGCTGGCAACATCGAACCGACTCGTACTCGGCGGTCTTCGAATTCAAGACCTGCGAGCATGAGATTGACGCCGATGCCCAAAATCATCAATCCGCCGGCACCCGTGAGAAGCAGTACCCGGGGATCGGTTGCCGGGTTGGGAATGAGATTGGCCAGCGAACCCGCAGTCAGAGAGATTCCGCCCTGGATAACCAACACGACGATGGCGCTTGCGCCCACGCCAATCCCATAGGCCCCCGTCAGCGCAATGGCGGCTATTCCATCGAGCGCGGCTTTCACGTACAGCCCACTGGCATCACCTTGCAAGCCGTTTTGGATAGAGCCGACGATGGTGAGCGGACCAACACAAAACAACAAGCTGGCCGACACGAACCCTTGGGTAAATAAACCGCCGGCCTTCACCTTGCTTTTCATCCAATCGCCCAGGTGTTCTAGGCGGTCTTCGAGTTTGATGACCTCACCGATCACCGCACCAACGGCCAGGGCAACCAAGGCCAAAATGATCCCCGGAACCGATCCGGCTTTCACCTTTCCCAACCCGCTGGCCATTCCCAAGCCAATACTGGCCGTAATCAAACTGAGAACTTGAAGCAAGGTGCGGTTGGTGCGATCACTGAGCCGGCCAGCGACCGCAAGACCAATGAGCGTGCCCACTACAACGGTAAGAACGTTCACCAATGTGCCAGAAGTTTTGGAAAAGATGTCCATACAGATGAGCAGCCTAGGACGCAAACAACTCAACCGGTTGGGGCAAAGTGCGGCACAGGGAGCAAACGTGTGTTGTTCCATCAGTTTGTTTCGTCTCAGTGGCGAGGGCTGCGGAGGATCTTGGACAGTGATACGGAATGGGCAATCGCTCCTTCGCGGTCAGCTGACTATCCGGTGATGAGGGCCTTTGCGATGCCGATGATGCCGGTGACCACCAGCGTGGCGATTGCGATGCGACGAAAGTTCTGTGGGGTAAGGCGCTCGGCGAGTGGTTTGGCTAGTCTTCGGCCGATGAGGATTCCGGGCAAACTCGCCACGGCTACGATGAGTGTTTCCTTGGTGATCAATCCTTTGGCGGCGAACAGCGCAATGCCGACCACGTTGGACCAACCAAAAACATAGGCCAACGATCCGCGGGTGCGATCGGGTTCCAAGTTCTGTCCGCTAAAGGTAAAAACCAGCGGAGGACCATTGGTGCCGGTGCTGGTGTTCAACACGCCAGAGATGAAGCCGACGACACCATCAACCACCCGCACCCGATGCGCAGGAATTCGTATGCGCGCAGTCAAAAGGATGGCTGCACCAATCACGCAGATACTCACGCCAACTTTGAGAGCTCGCTCGGGGAGAACCGTCAACAGATAGAGCCCCAACGGCATGCCCGGGATGGCCCATGCGGTGATCCAGCGGACCTGCTTCTTGTCAGCCTTGGGCCCAAACTCGCGCCAGTTGAGTATCATGTTGGGCACCGACACCAACGCCAATGCCACCACTGCTTTTTCGACGGGCATGACCAAGGTGAGTAGCGGCGTCGACATCAGC
>JAYTWN010000052.1:0-5958 GCA_043743435.1 Acidimicrobiia bacterium | reverse complement strand
CTCGGGACAAATCGTGAGGAGTCGCCGAGGAACCGGGGCGAAGATCACGAACGGACGCCAGCACAGCATCGTTACCAGCCCGCCCAACTGCTGCGACTACATGTTGACGAAGACCTGAGGACGGAGCTTCTTCAGCACGTTGCACCGATGAAGCACGGTTCGCGTCCAGCAGGGCCAGCACAGGCAGCAGTTCATAAATTTCCCCGTTGCACTGATCACAGCTGACAAGATGAGCCGCAAAGTTTGCGTGCTCTTCAATGCCCAAACCACCCATCATGAACGCGCCTACGTCAAGTTGATACGTACACCGATCGATTCTTTCTCGGTCGAATCCATCACTGCGATCGATTCCATCAATCATGGCGTCCACCCCAATTCTTCGAGGGCAAGACGTAACGACTTCAGGCCATAGAACACTCTGCTTCGTAACGTTGCCTCATTGGCGCCCGTCGCCGCAGCAACTTCGCTGTAGGTTTTCCCCTTCAGATACGTTTCCACGATCGCCACACGTTGATCTTCACGAATTCGCCGCAGCGCTTCCTCGACCAACCAAGAATCCATGGCCGATTCCAGCGATGGCTCTGTTGACTCGGTGTTTTCCATTGTTGGGTGAGCTAAGGCGGGGCGAGAACTGCGAGCACGAATCGCATCAATACAAACGTTATGGGCGATCGAGAAGAGCCACGTTCGTTGCGAACCGAGAGCCCCATCCCATTTGTCGGAGTACTTCCACGCTCGCACAAAGGTATCCTGCACGGCTTCCTCGGCACGGTGACGATCCTGCAACATCCGGTAACTGAACCGATAGAGCTCAGCTCCATGAGCATCGTAGAAGCCGGCAATGTCGGTCGATGCCGAAGGTTCAGGGCCCAGCCCCGCACGAACCGAACGCAACGCATCAACAGACGCGGAGCCAGGAGACTGCGGCGTGCTGAAGGCATCGGGCTTGGACATAGGGGTCAATTCTGAGGAAGGATAGAACGTTTGCAAGCGCAGGTTCGATGTAAGAGTCACCTCACACGGTGAACCTACACCGTGCGCCGTGTTGCGGAAAGCCGGTTGGGGAAAGCCGGTTGGGGAAAGCCGAGCTACCAAAGTGGGAACTTCAACACGAAGTACTACGGATCTGCCTACCGGCCCGTTGAACGACTTCAACGAATTCTCGGCAGAGTTTTGTTTTGCACACATCGGAAACAATTTGAAACAAATTCCTTCAATTTTGAACACAACCGCCAACTCAAACGTAAGAAGCAACACGGTCAACGAATCGGCGTGACCATTGCGAAGGAGACCACATGATTTCACAAGCTCGAAAAGCCCTCGTGGCTCTAGCCCTTACAACACTAAGCGTGCCTATGATAGTTGGAGTGACTCCCTCCGGTGCCCAAACCAAGGCGACAGCACCGGCAAAGAAGCCTTCGATCACCATTGGGGTCGCTTCTTCAAAACTGGGGAACATCATGGTCGATGAAAAGGGCCTCAGCCTCTACATGTTCACCCCCGATGCGCGCAACGTAAGCAACTGTGAAGCTGCTTGTCTCACCGCTTGGCCGCCGATCATGCTTGGCAAAGACGACACCCTGGCCGACGTTGAGCTAACCGGTGGCCTGCGTCGCTCACTGTTGGGCGTAGCCATGCGCGAAAACGGCTCCCGCCACCTCACCTACAACGGCTGGCCGCTGTACTACTGGTTCCGTGACGCTAAAGCCGGCGATGTTCTTGGCCAGTGGGTAGGAAACGTGTGGTTCGTCCTCAGCCCCGACGGTGCACCAATCAGCACCCGGGTCTAGCAACACAAGGCGCTCCAGACCGCCACCCCGACCGGTTTGGCGGGATGCGAAGTTCTTAGGCAGACTCTGTCATGCCTCGCATTCCCGCCAACAACATTGAAATCGAATATGAAACGTTTGGAACGCCCGATGGCGTTCCAATGCTGATGGTGAATGGATTTACTTCCCAGCTCACTGGGATTGAAGTTGGCCTTTGCGAAGCGTTTGCCACGGCTGGCCGTTACGTGATTCGCTACGACAACCGCGACGTTGGTAAGTCCACATGGTTTGACGGCATCGACCCCGCGAGCACCCCTTACACAATTTCCGATATGGCTGCCGACGGGATAGGACTCATACGTGCACTTGGTATCGAGTCTGCACATATCTTTGGCATGTCCATGGGAGGCATGCTCGTGCAGCGCATGGCCATCAACCACCCAACCCAGGTGCGCAGCCTCACCTCGGTGATGAGCAATACCGGTAACCGTGCCTTCGGAGCCGCCACCGCAGAAGCAATGACGGCGTTGCTACGGCCCGCAGCAGAGGACCGCGAAACCTACATCGAACAGAGTGCTCATGATCGAGCTATCTGGTCATCGAAAAAGTTCTTCGATCTCGAATGGGAAAAGCAACGCCTAGCCCGCGATCGTGATCGGGCCTTTCATCCTCAGGGCAACGCCCGCCAGTACGCAGCCATCGTGGCCGAAGGTCCGCGGGAAGATGCGCTCGCTCAGCTCAACGTGCCCACCCTGGTTCTCCACGGGCTCGACGACACCCTCATAACCCCATCCGGCGGCCAACGCACCGCTGATCTCATTCCTGGCTCAACGCTGGTACTGGTGAAGGACATGGGCCATGACCTTCCTCGCGAGCTTTGGCCCTTCTATGTGGGCCTAGTGACTGGCCACCAAAACCGGGCGGAACTGCTCTGGAAACAAACGGCTCTGCGTTGAGTTACTAGGTAGATTTAAGCGGCTGGGGTGACCGAATGTGGCTGGGGTGACCGAATGTGGCTGGAGTGCGTCACTCAACGCGCATCGTGTCCCTGGAGCCACACGCTCGCTCCGGTTACCCGAAGCTGGCATGGGGTTCGAGCGCAAATCACGAACTTTTGGACATCGTGAGCAAGCCACCAGCCACCTAAAGATGGGCGGTGTCGTTGAAACGGCGGAGGGTTTTGCTGGTTCCGTCGACAACGATTTCTGAGATTGAACCGTTGTCAGCCCCAGCGAAGGCAAAACTGTTTTTGGCACCGGTCACGTCGGAGAGGATCTGGCCAATCGCGGCGCCGTGAATGAATACTGCTACTCGTCCGTCGTTGTGGTCGGCCACAATCTGATGGAGAGCACCCCACAGACGAGTTGAAAGCTGGGCTGAGGTTTCAGCTCCAGGAATCACGTCCCATCGTTCCTCTGCGCGCATACGAAGATAGATCGGGTCCTGCGCCGCCGCCTTCACTCTCAGCAATCCACCTTCCCAATCGCCGAGAAATACCTCACGAAGATCGGGGTACTCGACTGGAGTGACCCCCGTCGCCCGGGCTAACGGAGCAGCGGTCTGGTGAGTGCGAACCAGCGAACTTACATAAATTGCGTCGATCCGCTCGGCCTGCAGACGCTCGCCGACCCGCTCGGCCTGAGCCACTCCTGCCGGATGCAACGCTGGATCACCATGGCCGTCCTTCAACGGAAACGGCACCCCCTCAACCGCCGCGGCCGACTCCCCATGACGAACCAACAAAATCGTCGTTGCCCCCACAGGAGCCGTAAACCGGGCCTGACGAAATCCTTCAACACCAGACTGCACACTCTCACTCATGCGCCCATCCTCTCACCGAAGCTCGCCCGGTTTCGAGTTGACCGGTTTCGAGTTGACCGGTTGGACGGTTGAACCGGTTGGACAGAGCACTGGCTAACTGACCGGCACGGGGCGTACTTCGATGCCGTTGGGGTAGATGGCGAAGCGAGCAGGATCTGCACCGTGGTTGGGGTCATCCGCGGGCCAGGGCCATCCGCCGAAACGGGTGCGCTGGTAGTCCTCGAAGGCTTGAGCAATCTCTGCACGGGTATTCATGACAAACGGGCCGTGTTGGGCGACCGGTTCAGTAATCGGCGTGCCTTGCAGCATCAGGATCGAGGCCCCGTCGGCACCGGCGCGCAGCACCGTATCCTCATCACAACGGACCCGTGCACCAGTATTCGCGGACAACTTCGTACCGCCCACTTCGACCGACGACCCTTCGTAGAAGTAGAGCATTCGAATCGTCTGTGCACCTACGGCCCCAGGGATGGTCCACTTCGCACTCGGAGCTAGTTCAATCAAAAGCACACTTACATCTGAGCCTGGCTGCGAGGCCCACGAATTTGGTGGAGGAGTAGGAGCCACAGACCCGTTGAGCGCGCCCGCAACAAGGGTCACTTTTGTGGCGAAACCGTCGTCATCAAGAAAGTTCAGTACGGGTTGATCGGCTGCCCACAGCATGGTGAAATGCGGATCGACCATCTTGGAGCGCCCCGGTAGGTTGACCCAGATTTGGAAAAGCTCCAGGGGATTGCGGGCATCGGAACGCAACATGGGGAACATCTCCGAATGGACGATGCCCTTACCCGCGGTGATCCATTGCGCGTCTCCTGAACCGAACCGGGCTTTGGCACCGAGAGAATCTGAATGATCACAAAGGCCTTCGCGGACAATGGTCAGGGTTTCAAAACCACGATGGGGGTGCTGTGGAAAGCCCGGAACCGTATCGCCGTGATACATGCGCCAACCATCGATCCCAGCAAAGTCACTCCCCATATCCCGCCCAACAAAATTCGCAGGGTCCGGACCGAAGACAACGTTGCCCTCCGGATAGTCGTCATCATGATGAACGCAGAACAAAAAGGGATCAATCGTGGGCCACTGAAAGCCCAACTCGATCGTCTCCAACACAATTTCTGGCATGCAGCCAGTTTGATCCAAATCTGAAACGTGAGCGTTCAGAATCGCAAAGTTTGTCTCAGAATCACTTCACGATGTATTGATCGGAAACTCATCTGAAACAACATACCGATCGTGCAACAATTCGGCCGGCAGTCCTAGTTCGTCGGCCATGACATCGATACAACTTCAGCAACCTCGAGGGTGCATGTCGGCCCCACATTCTGAAAACCGATAATCCCAACAAGCCAATCGAAGAGCCCCGTGAGAAAGCAGCCGTACCCCGCGTTTTGACACCCGAGCCAGGCCCCCAGACGAGATCAAACGAGCTAGTTCTTATGCAGGGCTGCATTGAGCCCGGTCCAAGCGGCCTTGTTGGCAACCGCTTCGATGGCGCCCGTTTGTGAATGACGACGGAACAGCAGGTTCGATACACCGGAGAGCTCACGAGCTTTCACCACTGAGCCATCGGGGAGCTTTACCAAGGTGCCTGCCGTGATGTAACAGCCAGCTTCGACCACGCAAACATCGCCAAGCGAAATACCGATGCCAGCATTCGCGCCGAGGAGACAACCTTCACCAATTTTCACTTGCTCCTTGCCACCGCCAGACAACGTACCCATGATCGATGCACCGCCGCCGACATCGCTACCGTGACCAACCACGACCCCGGCACTGATGCGGCCCTCAACCATCGAAGCCCCGAGCGTTCCCGCGTTGAAGTTGCAGAACCCTTCGTGCATGACGGTGGTGCCCTCGGCGAGATGGGCACCCAATCGAACCCGAGAAGCATCAGCGATTCGAACACCGCTTGGAATCACGTAGTCGGTCATAGCCGGAAACTTGTCGACACCGTTCACCCGAATCTCATGACCCAGGGCTCGCAAGCCACCGCGGACGAGATCAAAACCGTCAGGATCAAAGGGGCCGAGGTTCGTCCACACCACATTATTGAGAAGACCGAATGCCCCATCAAGGGAAACTCCATGAGGCTGAACCTTCCGATGCGAAAGCAAATGCAACCGTAAGTACACATCCGAAGCATCGATGGGCTTGTCGTCGAGTGCGCCGATAAATGTTACGCCCACATAGCGAGTTCCACCATAGGGCGACGGGGCACCAAGGGCCGAGCGAGCGATTCCCAGCATGTCGATGTTTGGATGGGATTTTCCGTCTCCAGCGAAACAGGCGAACGTGTCTTGCGCAGCGGCCAACATCTCATCAGTCATCTGATAGGTGCCAGTACCCGACGTGTGGCCAACCAGAT
>JAYTWN010000051.1:0-9904 GCA_043743435.1 Acidimicrobiia bacterium | reverse complement strand
CGGTGCTTCAGCCACCCTACGGGCATCAGGTGGAAGGACCAGCGGGGGAGCGCCACCGGGACTCGGTGCTGGCTCACCAAAATGTCGAACTATGTGCGCATAGGACCTCCGGGCTTCGAGTCCGGTCACTTTTTGTTCCAGCACCGACGGGATCAGAGCCTCCCAAATGTTCTGCGTACAGAGAATTCGATACGACAGGTTCTGCAGGTGGATCTTGGTGAGGGCTTCATTGATCTGAGGAAAATCCGTGGTGTCATCGTTGCTGCCCACCAGGACCGGGGCTCGCTCAGCCAGCCACATCGCTCCGGGACCCCACGATCGGGATTCGATTTCTGCGCCAATCTTGCGGACCCGTTGTGTGGCGGGGCCATCGGGTGTTCGGGTTGCCCGCCAGACTTCTCCAGCGCTGACCAACGCGGTGCGATCGGATCTACCTCGGCAGAGTGGTGCCAATGTTTTCGCCAAATTGATAGGAACCGTCGGCGTGAACCGAACCAATTCTTCCTGTAGCGCGGTCATAGCGGCAAACGTGTTTTTCCATACGACTGAAACGCGGAGTTCTTCAACATGAACGAGGTGAGGCTGTTGGTCAACGCTCTAACTGTGCCGAGCGTGCTGACGGTCCTGCCAATGCTGTCCGTGCTAATCCAGGAGCCCGGTGCCGCGTAGGTGGGCGATCTCATTGATACAGCGCATGCTCCGTTCCCCAGATTTCGCCGCCATAACCCGATGGATGCTTGTGTACTCGGGATGGAAGAACCCGCCGACGGTGTTGGGCAGCCCGAGCACCGAGGCCAGATACGCACCCACTACGCCACCGTGACATACCACTGCCACACGCTGACCGCTATGCGCGCTGATGATTTGCTCGAACGCAGCAATCACGCCAGTCTTGAATACTTCGGGGTCCATTGATCCGTGCCATTCGCCTTTGGCCATCGCTTGCCAAATTGGGTCATTGGTGGCCTTGAGTTCCTCTATGGGAATGTAGGTTGAGGAATCACGGTCCCATTCAGCGAGGCGATCATCCACAATCGGGGTGAGGTCCAGTTTCGCGGCCAACGGTGCCGCGGTCTCTCGGGCCCGGCGCATAGGTGAAACCCAAATGGCATCGATACGCTCATCGGCCAAATACTCGGCCAATTTGTCAGCCTGGGCTAAGCCCTTCTCCGAGAGTTGGGGGTCAGCTGGACCGTTGGCATCAACGATTCGCACGGGCAGGGCATGACGGGCAATAACAAGTTCCATGAACCTACAGTCTCCAACACCGAACGTCACGAATCGAATCAATCCAAATCCGCCCCGGGTTGCGTACCCCTGTGCAGCTACACCTTGCCTAGTCGCACAATGCGCAGCTAGACATTGTATATGCGCTGTGCGCAGCTACACCCTGCCTAGTTGTACATTGCGCAACTAAACCTGGCGACTAAACCTGTGGTGTTGCAGCTAACGCCTCGTCCCAGGCGCAACCTCGGGCCAGTAGCGCTCTATAGGGAGCCAGGGCACGAACTTTAGAAACACCCAACGCTGCGGTGAGTCGATCGCCGGATCGGTAGAGGGCCAACCACGCACCTCCGTCGACGGAACCTGACACGATGCGCACCTCATCACAAGGGTGCGCTCGCCCAAGGAATTGGATTTTGTGAGTGTACTGATCGCTCCAAAAATAGGGAACGGGAGCGTACGGATTCGCCTCACCCGTGAGGGCCTCGGCCAGGTGAGCGGCCATTTCTGCGGCGTTCGTCCAATGTTCGATACGCGTCAACACCGGTTCACTCATGTCGGCACCTAGTGGCCAACGGAGCGGGAACGAGGCAACGTCGCCCACGCAATAGGCTCCGGGGAGCACCAATCCTGCAGCAGAGAGCACCCGGCAGTATTCGTCGACCCGCACGCCGTTGGTGATGTCAATTCCTGAATCGGCCAGCCACTCAGCGTTAGGGATCGTGCCAATACCGGCGACCACCACATCGGCGGCCAGGGTTGAGCCGTCAGCCAAAAACACGCAGCCGTTGGTGATGGCGATCACTTCGATGCCGCATCGCAATGTGACTCCATGCTGAGCATGGAGCGATCCGCAGGCGGCACCCATTTCATCGCCGAGGGCACGGCTCAACGGGATGGGTAAGGCTTCGATGATGGTTACCGTCGCCCCTTTGGCCGATGCGGTGGCCGCAACCTCAGCGCCGATGAAACCCGCCCCGACGACCACAACCTTGACACCCTCAGCGAGTAGCGGCTGCAACGCTTGACTGTCCGCCCGAGTGCGAATGGTATGCACACTGGGTTTTTGTAGCCCGGGGTCAACGAGTTCTGCCGGCAAGGACCGCGCCCGCACTCCCGTGGCGATCACCAGGGCATCGTACGGGAACGATTGAGCCACCTGTGCCATTCCCGGATTAACCCCGGGGGGTGAGACGCCATGCACCATACGTTCGGCGAGATCGACACCGGTGGCTTTCACCCCCAGTCGAAGATCCACGTTCAGCGCGCTTAGCTCTTCATCCGTACGCAGAGTAATTCGATCGTTTTCCCACGAACCGGCAAGGAACTGTTTCGACAACGGCGGTTTGTCATAGGGCGCCACCAGCTCATCGCTTAACAGCGTGATGGGCCCAGCAAAACCGGAGGAGCGAAGCGATTCAACCGTTCGCAATCCCGCGAGCGACGCGCCCACCACGATCACACGGGCATCTGGGGCAAGCGCTACTACGGGATTGGCTTGGCCCGGCACAGAACTCATCCCAGAACCGTAATGGCGTTCTTAAACTGTCAGACCTTTTGCGGTTACCGGCGACAGCTTGATGATTTGCGGACGGGCGGCCATCAGACCAGCAAGCTTTGGCCCCAATGCGGCCATGGCAGGGCTACCGCTGTGGAGGGCTAGAGCCTCGGCATCCTCGTACAGCTCATAGAACCAAATGGTTACCTCATCGGAATCATCAGTGTGCAGAGCATAAATTTCGGTGCCGGTTTCGTCGTTTACGAGACCAACTTGGGCGCTCAATACGGCAACTGCTTCGCTACGCTTGCCTTCCGCAGCAGTGAGTTTGGCTAGGACGGCAATTTTGGACATGGTGACCTCTGGAAGTAGGAGTTGCAATCGAGATTGGTTTTCGTTGGAGCCCGAATTGCTTCAACGCAACGCGAAAGCTCCGACGATACGCAACTTTGCTAGAGAAGTGCCAGCCGAGCCACAACCGTCGACAACTGCGGTGCCCAAGGGTGGATCACTCCAGTGCCCGTCGGCTTGCTAGCCCAAGTAATCGGCTCCGCCCAACCCCACACAAGCCCGCACAACCCTGCCATAGTGACAAACCGGAAAAGCGCCGCGCACAATCGTGGGACGATCAAAGGATGGCTGATCGTCCCGTAACCCTTACCACTGGCATTCCCGAAACCATCCTTGACGCCGAACCCGCAGCAGCGCAGGCAGCATTAGCTTCGGCTTTGGCGTTGTCCGACCCCGCCGAACGACACCAGGCGGTCAGCAACGTTGTCGCTGCATATCCTCGGTATCTCGATGCCTGGGCCCAACTCGGCGCCCTTGGCCGCAACGATGTAGAAGCCTACGCAGCCTTCCGTGTCGGTTACCACCGTGGACTGGACCGGCTGCGTGCCTCAGGTTGGCGTGGATCGGGCTACGTGCGGTGGCGTCATGAAAACAACCGCGGGTTCCTTCGTGCTCTCGCCGGGCTCCACAACGCAGCCAAAGCCATCGCCGAGGAAGACGAAACCGAACGCATCGCCATGTTCATCGGCCAACTCGACCCTGAATGGGCTCGCCTTGGCGCAGATTGGAACGCAGCGTGAACTCGGCTCAGTCCCTGCAGCCCTAACGGAGCAAGCACCCAATGACTGTCACAACCGGGCGCCCCAAAAGCCCTCAAACCGCCGACCAAATAGTCCAAGCCCTAGCCTTCGCCCTGTCATTGGCTGATTCAGCCGACGTGATTACCCAGCAGCACTTCCGGAATCAGTCGCTCGTCATCGAGACCAAGGCTGACCAAACTGAAGTCACCGTGGCCGACCGAGGCACCGAAACCGTGATTCGTGAACGCATTTTGGCGGAACGTCCCGGCGACGGATTGCTGGGCGAAGAGCACGGCACCATCGAGTCCACCAACGGCATTCGCTGGATCATTGACCCCATTGATGGCACCGGCAATTACGTCCGCGGAGTTCCGGTGTGGGCCACGCTGATCGCACGGGAATGCCAAGGCGTGATCGACATTGGCGTGGTTTCCGCCCCGGCCATGGGCAATCGCTGGTGGGCTTCGCAGGATCAGGGCGCCTTTGCCGATCACCGTCGCCTACAGGTATCGGGGGTTGATGAGATCGCCAATGCCTTTCTGTCCTACAGCGAAGGACCATGGGAACGCCACGGTATGCGTGAGCAGCTCGAAGCCCTCCGCAAGACCACCTATCGCGAGAGGGCCTTCGGCGACTTTTGGCAACACATGCTCGTGGCCGAAGGCGCCTGCGATATCGCTGCTGAAGCCATTGTTTCGGTGTGGGATCTCGCTGCCATCCAAATCATTGTGGAGGAAGCCGGGGGAGTGTTTAGTGATCTATCGGGCCAGGCTCGCCCGGATGGGGGCAGCGCGCTCAGTACCAACGGGGTTTTGCATGCCAAGACGTTGGCGTTTCTTTCTACTGCCGTTGCCGTTCGCATGCCCAGCACCCCATTGATCTGATGGCATTCGACCTTCTTCGTGGGGCAGCAGAGCGGGCCAATGCCTTACGTGCCGGGGTCATCCTGATTGGCGGGTCCAGCACCAGGATGGGAACCGATAAGTCGGCCCTCATGCTCGACGGTCAGACCATGCTCGATCGCACCATTGCTGCTATTTCTCCTCTGGTGGGCGAGATTCTGATTGTCGGAAAACCAGGATCGCCCGCTACAGGAAGCAACACCTCAGGCGACGACGCGTCGAAATCCCCGGCAAGCTCTAGCGGCCCGCCAAAGGAGCCCTCGATGCTGGGCTTGAAGCCTGGCGTTGATCTCGGGGCGTTACTGGGGAACCTTGGTCCTGGCGGTAACCATCGCAGTGGCTCGGCAAACGAAACCACTGGCGGGCTTTTTGGGGCAACAACGAAACCCGCAGCCGACGGTGTCTTTCGCGGTTTAGAGCACGCTGCGCAAACCGCTTCATTGACGATTCGCAGGGTGGCTGATCGGTGGCCGGGCGAAGGTCCGCTTGGCGGCATCCTTTCCGCATTTTCCTCAACCACCGCCATGGAAATTCTCGTGGTCGCCGTTGATTTGCCGTGGCTGTCGGTCGATTCGCTCCGTGCGCTGTGCCTCACCCCAATGGTTTTGGTTGACGAACCTTCCGAGGGCAAGCCCGCTTCATCAACCAACAAAGGATCGAAGGCGTCAAAACAGAAGCCCGAAGAACGCCCATCTGACTGCGTGATGACGTTGCACCAAGAGCGACTTCAGCCCCTCCACGCCCGCTACACCCGGCGCTGCGAATCCCTTATGGCAACCCAGTTTGCAGCTGGTGAGCGTTCCATTCTGCGTTGCGGCGTTGGTATTGGTGAGCATTGGGCCACCGACGGCGATCGGTCCTCACTCGATGTGGATACCCCCGAAGAATGGGTCGCACTCAACGATCTCAACGATCTGGGGGCGATCTGAAAAACCCGTAAGCCTTGAACGCGCCCAGAGGGAGCGTGCGGTCCTGCTGCGTTAAGCTGGGTCCCTCATGACTACCCCTGTGCCAACCGTCGGGGTAACCGAAGCGTTCGAGCTTCTGCGCTCTGGGGCCCCGTTCATTGATGTGCGTGAACCTGACGAGTTTGCCCAGGTACACGCCGTGGGTGCACGTTTAGTGCCGCTGAACACGATTCCTGAGCATCTCGACGACTGGGCCGAGAACCGTCTTGAGGACTCCGAGCAGCCGCCGGTGTACCTGATTTGTCTCAGCGGTGGGCGTAGCCATGCAGCAGCCGCTTGGCTCATCTCCCAGGGGGTCAACGCCGTAAACATTGCTGGCGGAACACAAGCCTGGATTGCCGCGCAGCTTCCTATCGGGTCAGGTTCTGTCGGTCCGGGTGCCGAAGTCAGCTCGACCGCATCTGATACAAGTGAAACTGAGTAGTTTTGTGCCTGTCGCCTCCGCCCAACCCACCTTCAAAACGCCGGCACGTTGGGTTGATACGCCTGCACAACTTGAAGAAGTCATTGTGGCCTTGCTGGCCGAGCCCCAATACGCGATCGATACAGAGTTTCACCGGGAAAAGACCTACTTCCCCCATTTGGCGCTGGTGCAAATTGGTTGGCCTGGCGACTTGGTGCTGATCGACCCGTTGGCCTTGGATTTGCGTCCGATGGAACGGCTGTTTAACAGCGATGTGCTAGCGGTGTTTCATGCTGCTGAGCAGGACCTCGAAGTGCTCCAGCATGTGGTGGGAAGCACGCCCCGCCTGATTTGGGATACCCAAGTTGCCGCTGGTTTCGTAGGTTTTTCTACGCCGTCGTTGTCGTCACTGGTGGAGCGGATCTTGCATGTTTCGCTGTCTAAAGGTGACCGGTTGACTGATTGGACGCAACGTCCGCTGACGGTGAATCAAAAAACCTATGCTGCGCTCGACGTCGAGTATCTCCTGGAGTTACGGCGTCTGTTGATGGATCAATTGGTGTTGGCTGGGCGTGATGTTTGGGTCGACGAAGAAATCTCGATTTTGCGGAATCGTCATCGCAACAGCGTGGCTGAGCATGCGTGGTGGAAACTCAAAGACGGCCGGGTGCTTCGGGGCCGTGACCGGATTGTTGCTCAGCAGCTATGTGTTTGGCGTGAAAAACGAGCTCGGCAGGAAGACAAGCCGGTTCGTTTTGTGTTGCCTGATCTCGCCGTTTTGGCCATGGCCCAATCCAAACCGACCGACGTTGACCAGCTCGGTTCTATGCGTGGGATTGATGGACGGTTTCTTCGTGGTGGCGTAGGCAAAGAGTTGATCCAGGTAGTTGCTGATGCTTTGGCACTTCCCGGCAGCGATTTGCAACAGCCTGAACCTGAGGATTTTGATCGCAAGCTTCGCCCGGCTTTGACGTTGGCTTCGGCATGGGTTGCCCAGCTGGCTCGTGACGCCAAAATTGACTCCGGGCTGTTGGCTACTCGGAATGATTTGGTGCAGTTGCTCCGTGGCGACCACGATGCCCGGTTGTCCCACGGTTGGCGTGAACCGTTGGTAGGTGCTGCGGTCCGCCAGCTAGTGAGCGGCGAAGCTGCCATTGCTTTTGCCGACAGTGGAGAACTGACCCTTGAGCAGCGCTCAGGCGTTACCCTCCGCCACGATATTGCGACGCCAAATGCCGATTGGGTGCTCGAATCCCCAGACCATCGGGGCGACGAAAACCCGTAACCCGCGGACAATCTGCAACATGGCTTTCGTCTCGCTCAGCCCTCTTGTGCTGTTCGCCGGTGTGGTTTCGCTTTGGATCTCGCAGTGGTGTTGGAAAGAGGGGAGCTTTCTGCACAGATCTTGCGTACCGAAACTAGCTGAAGCGTGTGAACCGCCAACCTTGCGCTTCGGGCGTTTACGATAGAGGTGCTGCATCGTGCCGGTCACCGTTGGTGGTTTTTGGCGTCGTCGGTGTTGCTTTGGCGCCCAAACCGCCCAACTAAGGAGTCTGTAGCTATGCAACGAATTCGATCGGTCATGAAGCGTCGCATCCTTGGAGACAATCGTGTTCCTCGGCATCGTCTCACCTTGATCGTTGGGACTTTGGCGGCGTCACTTCTTGTTGGTCTCCCGGCTGCGCTAGGTGCGGCGAAACCGGTTGCGAAACCAGCCGCCGCTAAGCCCGCAGCGAAAGCGCCGCTCAAGGCTGCTGCCCCAGTAATCACCGAAGCAAACCCGTGTCCCTCAGTAAAATCCACTCGTGTTGCCGTAATGAAGAACACCCGAATCGGTGCAACGGTCAAGGTGTACGAAACCCCAGACGATTCCAAGGCTCCCATCCATACGTTGGCCATTGGTGTGGAATCCAACAACACCTTGGTGTTCTCCGTCATTGGTGATCAACCGGGTTGGCTGAACACCAATATTCCGCTGCGACCCAATGGGCTGACTGGTTGGATCAAGAACAACCCTGATGAGATCAAGACTTACACGACGCCGTTTTTCGTGCTCGTTCAGCTCAAGCGTTATCGACTGACCGTCTGTAATGCCGGTCGGATCATTCAACAAGAAACCGCCGGTATTGGTCTAGAAGCCAACGGACTCACCCCAACTGGCACCTTTTACCTGTTAGATCTCATCCGGCCCAAGGGCGGCCCCAATGGCGCTTATGGTCCATTTGCGTTTGGTCTTTCCGGGTTCTCCGAAACAAACTTTTCGTTTAATGGTGGCGACGGCCGTTTAGGTATTCACGGAACCAGCGATCCCACTTCATTGGGCCGAGCGAAGAGTCACGGCTGCATTCGTGTGTCGAATTCGGGTATCACCAAGATGGCCAAAACGTTGTTTTTGGGTTCGCCGGTAAAAATCACTCTTGATTAGCCGTCGACAAGCATGATGATGGTTGGCTTTTCGTTTGCGCTGAGGATGGCTGGCCTCGCAAAGGCCCAAGGGTCAGTTCGGCGTCAACTGATTGCGGTGGATCATGTTTGTTACGAGGAAACGGGTAGGTTTGAACCATGTTGATCGGCGCCCATGTACGAGACCACGAACCTCTAGCTGCGGCCTTGGCGACCGGTGCCGAGTGCCTCCAAATCTTCTGTGGAGACCCGCAAAGCTGGAAGGCCACAAAACGTCCCGACGCTGAAGCGTTGAAGGCCAGTGGCATCCCTATTTACGTACACAGCAATTACATCGTGAATTTGGCGTCGCCGGACAACAAGATTCGAATTCCCAGCCGCAAGGTGTTGCAAGGCTGTTGCGATGCGGCCACCGAAATTGGGGCGAAAGCGGTCGTTGTTCATGGCGGGCATGTGCGCAGCACCGATGACCTTGATGAGGGTTTTGCTCGCTGGAAAAAGGGCCTTGATTCCTTGGAAACCGACATGCCCATTCTGCTGGAAAACACTGCGGGCGGAGAGCATGCCATGGCCCGTCGGTGGGAAATTCTGGACCGGTTGTGGTCTGTGATTGGCCATGATTCCCGGATCGGGTTCTGCCTCGACACCTGCCATACCCATGCTTCGGGTGAAGATTTGGAAGCTTCGGTTGATGCCATTTTAGCTATTACTGGGCGGATTGATTTGATTCACGCCAACGGCTCCCGTGATGCTGAAGGTAGCGGCAAGGATCGGCACCAGAACTTCTCCGTGTTGGGCACTGATAACCAGGTTTCGCCACGAACGTTGGTTGATCTCGTCCGCAAAGCCAATGCCCCGGTTATCTGTGAGACTCCCGACGAAGGCCTAGCCAGTGACGTTGGGTTTCTCAAGGCGGCGGTTGCCTCGGCGGAAATGCCGTGATTGGACTGGTTTTTCTTGGGCTTGGCGGGTTTGGACATGAGGCCTTTGGACAGGTTGCTTTTAGACAGTGCTCCACGGTGTTGGCCGCACTTGTGGCAACGGTGTTCACTACGGCTGCGGTGCTGAAGCTTGGTGATCGCCGGGATGCCATTGGAACATTCGCTCAGATGGGGTTTGTGAAGGATCCAGACTCACGATCGGCGCTGTTGTTGTTTGCTGGAGTGGTCGGTTTAGAGCTACTGGTTGCCGTTACTTTGGTGGTCGTTCCTCCGATTGGTGCCGTATTCGGTCTTGGGATGCTGGTGATCTTTACCGTCGTGTTGGCCCGAACCGCCCGGACTCGCCCAACGGTTCGCTGCGCCTGTTTTGGCTCAGTGTCGCAACGGCCCATTGGTTCATCCACTTTTGTTCGTAATGCGCTGTTGATGCTCGCTCTGGTCCCCGCTGTTGGACGGCTTTTTGCTGGTGCTTCG
>JAYTWN010000050.1:0-10853 GCA_043743435.1 Acidimicrobiia bacterium | reverse complement strand
TGTCGTTGCCCTGGTGCGTAGGCGGTTTGGGCTGAGCTCATCCGTGGCTGTAGTAGCTCTTTGTGGGTTAGGCGCTCATGTGGGGTCTGGCTGGCGACGTTGCGGTGTTGGCGTTTCGGTCTTAGCCAAACTGCCGGGATACCTCCGTTGGAAATCGGGCCTAACGTTTGGATCGTCAGGTGCCGACAATGCTTGGGTACGTACACGCCGAATCGGTGAAGACCTCGTTGATCACAAGGACCGCGTGGAAATGGCATCAAACACTACAAAATCTTGTTTGTCTCCGAACGAAACGCCAACCGTGATGTCGAATTCTTCGCCCGCTGCCAATCATCAAGCATCCCTTCACCCAACAACGAAATCCCTTCACCACGCAACGATTGATGCGCTCAGCAACTCAACGTGTTCAAGCAATGAGGTCAGACCATGACACAGACAACTGAAGCGGTCGCTGTCGCCGTTGGCGCCAACCCCGTCCCCAACTCGGGCGATGGCCAAAGCGGATCGGTGCGCGAATGGATCCTCGAGCCTGGAGCTTTTACCACGCTGCCCGAACGCGCGTATCAGGAACTTTGGTTCGAACTGCGAACCTGGTCTTGGAAGTCGCTGGCCATCGTACCCACGGTGCCAGGTGCAAGTGAGCTCGATGTGGCCGAGAAGTTGGTCGTGGTTGGAGTGGCAAACACCAACCGCCGTCTCTCGCTTATTTCCGCTGAAGGTGCGACCGTCGGCGATACAGATCGAGTGATTGCCATGATCAGAACTGCAGAAGCACGCGGTGATCGAGTTATCGTAGGAACCGATTCCGTACTTACAAATCCTTCGGCTGCCCCGATTGTGCGAGCAGTCAACGGAGTTGTTCTTAGTGTACGTCTTGGTGTGAGTGACCGCAGCGAGGTTGAACGGACCATGACTCTCGTGGGGAGAAGTCGAATTGTTGGATTGGTTACCCGAGCGAACTAACGCGGTAAGAGCCACCAAAGCACTAGGCAATGATTTACGCGGACACGCACTAGTTCTTGCGGTACGTCTGCTGGTAAACGGTAAACAGCAAGAAAGTTGAAGGAGAATCAGATGGTGCGAGCATGGCGCAAAGTTACCTACGCGGTGCAAATCACTGTGCTCGTTGGCCTGGTTGCTTTTCTTGGTTCGGGTTCCGCCAAACCTTCAGCGAGTTCGGGTATCACGAGCCCGGCCGCCACGGTGGCGACACTTCCAATCACACTTCCAATCACACTTCCGGCAACGCAAAATGCCCCCGGACTTCCCACTACGAATGACGGAACCCCCACAGCTGATTCTGTAGCAACGTCGACCACGTTTGCCTCAGACGTCTTCGCCGCGCCTTACCCGGTCGAAACCGTTCCTGGAAATGACGATCCGGCTTTGTCTCCCGCTCCGGCACAGGTTTCTGATGGTGGCATTGCTGCGCCGCTCGACGTCAAGGCAACCAAAGCCGCTGTCGCCGAACGAGCAGCGGAGCGAGCCGCAGCCACCCGCAATCGTAAAAAACGGGCCCTCGATCCGGCAGTTAGCAAGACTGGTAAGGCGACGATTATGGCTTACGGCGAAGCTCTCGGAAACGGGTGGGAGGACTTGGGCTGGTCATCGAGCCGTGAGCTGGGATCGGGGCCGGCAAAGATCGAGATGGGGGATCGTGGTGGTTGGATTATCGGCCATCGCTCTGAACCAATTCGAGCAGCCACACTGGAATTCAGTTACCGAACTGAGACGAACCTCGGAGCTTTTTTGACCGTCACCGTGGCAAATGCTCTTGATGAAAGCGCAGATGTGTTGGTGCCAGGAAGCAAGGCTAAACCTGGCGAATGGATCAACGTTCGTATTCCTGTCGCCAAACTCAATTCCCAGTCGCTCATCTGGGACCGGGTGCGGTTTCGTCCGGCACGAGCCGTGGCAAGGCCAACGATTGTTTCCTTTCGCAATATTCGCTTCACTGGCGCAGTGCCGGTCGCGGCCGTGGAGAAACGCGTACGCGTTGCTCCCATCCCGGTACCTACCGATGCAGCTACGCCAACCACCCCAGTTCTTCCTGACACCCCCATCGATTCCGGTTCAATCCCAGCAGCTCGCGCAGAAGTTCCTGCAGCCGCGCCCGCTGCGATTCCGGCACCGGCAGGAGTGACTGCAAAACCAACATCCAAAGCCAAAGCGGCTCCCAAGGCGGTGGCAAAGGCGCCCACAGTCCCGGGCGACACCCGGGCAATGAGTATCGATTGCCTCGACAATAAGCACAAGATCAGTCCTTACATTTATGGAATTGGCTTTTCGGGTGCGAGCTACCTAACCGCGAAACCTTGGAATATGGGGGCCACCATCAATCGTTGGGGAGGCAACGTGACGAGTCGGTACAACTTTGAGAAAGGAAACGCCTGGAGCACGGCTTCGGACTACTACTTCCGAAACGTTCCGCTATCGGAAGGAGACTTTTTTGAGGTTTTTGCTGCGGCGAATGCTGCTGCGGGAATGTCCAATGCGGTAACAGTTCCAACGCTGGGCTGGGTTGCCAAAGACACCACTTCGTATTCGTTCCCCGTCTCGGTTTACGGCAAACAGCAAGACGCCGACGGTGATGCAGGAAACGGAAAATCACCGAGCGGAAAAGACTTGCCGTCGCCCGACCCAAAGACCACAAGCGTTGCCACAACGCCTGAATCGGTCGCTGCTTGGGTATCGAAACTCAAGGGTCGTACAGCCATGTACTTCCTCGATAACGAACCCGAACTTTGGTACGGAACCCATCGTGACGTGCATCCGATTCCCGCCGGTTACGACGAGATTCTCGATAAAACCCTCAAATACGGTGCCGCAGTTCGAAAGGCTGATCCCACCGCAGTCATTGCTGGTCCGTCGTCGTTTGGTTCTTGGGGGTACTTCTACTCGGGCGCCGACAATGCTGGTGGTCTTGGAAACGCACCGGATCGAAAAGCTCATGGCAACGTACCGTTCCTCGAATGGTATCTGCGTAATGTTCGTGCAGCCGAGAACAAGACTGGCACGAAACTTTTGGATGTGCTCGATGTCCACTTCTATCCTCAAGCCGAAGGTATGTATGGCTACGGTGAGAAAACCGATCCAGACCATGCGGCTCTGCGTATCCGTCAAACCCGAGGCATGTGGGATCCTACGTACACTGATGAATCCTGGGTGGGCGACCAAGAATTTGGCAAGCTCGCGCTCATACCCCGTATGAGGAAGATCATTGCCGACAACGCACCCGGGTTGGCCTTTTCGGTCGGCGAATGGAACTTTGGCGCCGAAGGCCATATCAGCGGCGCTCTTGCCACTGCCGAAGTGCTCGGGCGATTCGGCCAGGGCGACGTTTACTCGGCGTTTTATTGGACCGCCCCACCGGAAAACAGTCCAACGTTCTGGGCGTTCCGCGGCTATCGCAACTACGACGGGGCAGGCAGCGCGTTCTTGAACAACTCCGTGGGAACCAAGATGGCCGAGAACACTTCGTTGTTTGCGTCAACAAATGACCAGGGAACCCAACTCACGGCCATGGTGTTGAACCTTGACGCGCAAAAACCCGTCAATGCGAAGATTTCTCTGACCAACTGCAAAGGGGTGAAAACCGTGAAGGCGTACACGTACACCGGTAGTGCGAAAGGGTTTGCATTGGCTGCACCTTCAGCCTCGGCGAGCACCATGTCCTTGGGCGTGGCTCCGTATTCGATCACCGTTTTCCGCGCCGACCTCGGATGAGCACCACTGACCTCATCACTGTCGAGAAGTTTCTGAGCCAGAGTTCAAGTTTGGTTGAGCGACTGCCGATGACCTTCCCATGACGCCGAACACCGTTACACCGAGAACTTTGGTGTCTGATGAATCCGTGATTGGATGCACCCTCGATGAGGTTTCCGTTGTGGTGTTGGGTGATCGACTTGTTGTGGTGCCCATCGCCCGCGAAGCTGCGCTTTCGAGTGGATTTGAACTCGCTGATGTTCCCGATCTCGAGCTTCTCGCCCTTGGAATACTACCCCGAGCTTCGGCCCAAACTTCGCCGCAGTTTCTGAACCCCGTTCAGCAAGCACCCCAGTCCTACGCCCCTGTTGTTGAGCAATCCCTGCCCCAATCAACGCAGCCGCCGCTGGTTCAAGTGTCAGCGGCGCCGCTGCAACCGGTTCTTGAACCTCAGCCCGCCGGCCGACCAAACACGACGGCCCCGTCAACCCCGACAACCACGTCAACCCCGACAACCCCGACAACGTCGGATGCGAATAATCGGATTGCTCCAGCTCCAGATTTTTCCGCTTGGCCTTACGTGGACCGTCGATCGTTGATGGCCGATGACGATGTCCCTACTGCTCATAACTTTCTCAATGCGGCCGTCTCATCTGAGCGTCGCGACCGAAACGCCGATGTCGCTCCCGTTGCTCCAGCGCCGTTTGGTGATGTGCCACGTGCCTACGATTCGTCCCTTGCGGATACGCGAGTAAAGGCCGAGAGTCGCTCGGCCACCGTGCAGTCGACCGTGCAGATTGGTATGGCTTCACTTCCCGTTGCACCTGAACCGACGGTTGTTCCGTCGCCCCTGCCTGGTACTGGTTCCTACGATCCAGAAAGAGCCAACACTCTGCCTGAGCCGATTGTTATCCCGGCGCCACAGGCCGTTGTAGTTACGGCTCAACCGGCAGCAGCGGAACCAGTGCGGCTGCCAGCCCCGACTGCGTACGTGGCTGCGGCAAATGTCGAGCCTTCGGTAACGCCAAGCGAAGCCGTGCCCAAGCCCGTCGAGGAGTTGCGGTTCGATCCCACGGCCGTGCCCGTAGACGATATCTCCGAATCGCCCCTTGCTCGGCTACTTGCTGCGCAAAACCTCGATCCGACCCCGTCTGCTCTGGAGCCCTACCCGGGGCACGTTACCCAAACTGTGCATTGGACGACCAGTACTGCTGGTCCGAGCCCAGTCGAACCTGCTGCCGTGGTTACTCCCTCGGTGGTTGTCGCGGTAGAACCCACGTCATCACCAGTTACGTCGAGTTCGTCGAGTAGCAACCCGTTCGCTGCTCCAAAAGTTGGAAACATCGTCAGCGTTTTCGATACTGCCCCGTTGGCCAGTTCCGGGGCCAACTCGCCTATTGGATCAGCCTTATGGTCAGGCGAAGCTCGTCAACCGGAACTCCCTCCCATGTCGGCAAGTTTCGGAACGCAGGCACCAACCCCAACTGATGCCGTTGCCCCGGTAGTTCGATCGAAATTGTCGGAGCCGCAATCAGAACCAGTACACGCAGAACCATTACAAACAGAGGCGCTGGCGCGAGCATTAGTCGTCCCGGTCGAGCCAATCCCAGGACCTGCCACGCTTCCAACGGCTCCGCTTCCTCCGCAGGTGCCTGGCGGTTTCCTCACCGAAACCGCCGTCAGTGAAGCTCTGCGTGAAGCTGAATCCGCGAAACTGCAGGACACTGAAACCGCTTACCCCACGCAAACTCGCCTGTCACCCGAAGCGTTGCAGCAGGTCTACACCTTTGACGACGAGAACCCGGAAGATCTTGTTCCTCTTGGGGTGAGCGATCGCCTGGTCCTGCGTTGGGTCGCCAATGCCGCCGAAGCGCTCCGAGTTAGCACAGTTGGGCTGTCTATTGGTTGGCCCAGCCAAGAACCGTTGGTGACCAATCTCGATATTGATCTGGTTTCCGGCGACATGTTGATCATTGATGGCCCCGAACGTTCCGGGAAAACCGCGTTACTTAAAACCTTTGCTGGTCATGTTGCCCCGCAGCACGGTGATGTATCGCTCGACGGTCACTCCCTGGGTTCGGTTGAGGGTACCGATTTCCGTCGACGAGAAGCCCTTTCGCTGTCCTATGTAGGCGCAAGCTCGCTGTTGGTATCGGATTTGTCGCTGGTAGAAAACATCGAGTTGCCACTGCTGGCAGAAGGTGTTTCCCCTCACGATGCTCGCCCGGCGGCGTTGTCCTGGTTGGAGTCCGCTGGGTTGAGTGCCAATGCGCATCTTCCGGCGGGTTCGTTAAGCACCAGTGATGCTCGCATCGCCACAGTAATCCGTACGCTTATCTGTGGACCAGCGTTGGTGTGCGTGGACGATGTCACCTCAGGCATGGGAGTATCCAGTGCACGTATGGTTCTTGCCCTTCTTGAGCATGCCCAGGCCACAGGAGCTGTGTTGCTGATTGCTACCAATGATGCTCGGCTGGAGTTTGATGGGGGCTACCGCGCCACCATCGAAGCCGGCGAATTGGTTCCTATCGAATAACGCTTCCGACGAAATTGTTGAGCGGCCTGGGGCGAAACGTGTCGGGTCGGTTCTGCCTGGGGCGTGACCTCGCCGTGAACAAAATGCTGATCCGGTTCATGGGAGTGGGTTGTGCGAGGCAGTATGGAGCGCCATGGATCTTCGTCAGCTTGCCGCGCTAACCGCCGTTGCCGATTGCGGCACGTTTTCGGCTGCCGCTGAACGACTCCACACGGTCCAGTCAAATGTCAGCGCGCATATTGCCCGTTTGGAACGCCAACTTGGGGTCACCCTGTTTGATCGGTCTGCTGGACGGTTGACCGAAGAGGGCGAAGTGGTGGTAGCTCGGGCTCGTAGGGTGCAGAATGAACTTGATGCGCTCGTGGCCGACGTGAATGCCTTACGCAACGAAGTGGTGGGCGAAGTCCATCTCGGAGTCATTGGTACGGTAGCTCGGTGGCTGGTGCCCAGCATGCATCACCGTATGACGGCCCTTCACCCGGGTGTGCGCATGGTGGTAGTTGATGCCTCGACCACATCGTTGGCTCCACAGTTGCTTTCCGGAGCCCTTTCGCTGGCCATTGTGAACCTACCGATTGCCGACCCCGACATGGTGGTTACCGCCCTGTTTGATGAGGCCATGATTGCGGTGATTCCCGACACCCACACGTTGTTTGGTCGGGAGTCGTTGGATCTGGTCGACCTCGATGGTGTGCCGGTGCTGTTGCCGCCAACCGGTGCTTCCTATCGTGCCGATCTGGATCGCTGCGCCGTAGCCGCTGGGGTTCGCTTGGTGGCGCAAGCGGAGATTGATGGGGTTCGGCTCATCACGTCGCTCGCGTTCGACGGTGTTGGTGTGGCCATTGTGCCGGCCACTTCGGTTATGGCTAATCAAACTGGTCCGTGGAGTTCCGTGCCCGTTACCGGTTTCCCGCCGCGTTCTGTTGGTGTGGTGCAACGCCGTCGAGGCATGCTTCCCGCCCCGGCCCGAGCCATGATGGACGTATTGCGTTCGGTATTGGCCTATGAAGGTCCTCGTCAACCCGGCGTTACCCTCTCGCCTGATTTATAAGTGTGTCTACTGTTTGCTGTTGCATGAACCGGTGCCGAGGTTGACGGAAAACTCCGGGTAGCGTTCGAACCGTGACTACGCATCCCTTCCGGTTCGGTATCCAACTTCGTAACGCCGCCGACGGTCCGTCGTGGCGTGCGCTCGCCCGCAAGGCAGAAGATCTTGGCTATTCCACGCTGTTTCTGCCGGATCACTTTGATGCGGCATGGAGCCCCACGGTTCCATTAACCGTCGCCGCTGAAGCGACCACCACGCTCAAGGTAGGCGCGTTGGTATATGACAACGACTACCGCCATCCGCTGGTGTTGGCCCGTGATGTTGCTGCGCTCGATGTACTTTCTGGTGGGCGGGTGGAATTTGGGTTAGGCGCAGGTTGGATGACCAGTGATTACGAACAATCAGGGATCGTGCTTGACCGGCCCGGTGTGCGTATCGAGCGTATGGAAGAGTCCCTAGAAATCATCCGCCAGTTGTGGACACAAGAATCCGCCACATTCTCGGGCAAGCACTACACCATCAATCAAGCGAAGTGCCTTCCTGTTCCGCTTACTCCTGGCGGCCCGAAGTTGATCATTGGTGGGGGAGGGAAGCGGGTGCTCACGGCTGCGGCCAAGCATGCCTCGATCATTGGGGTGAACCCTGAACTCACCTCGGGTACCGCTGGCGTGGAAGCCGCAAAAACCGCCGTTGCCGATCGGTACCACGAACGCATCGGTTGGATTCGTGATGCCGCTGGCGCTCGGTTCGACGACATTGAATTGCAAGTGCTTATACAAATCGAGCAAGTGGTCCCAAACCGTGAAGAAGTGTTCGCTGGGGTGGCGCCGATGTTTGGCATTACTCCTGAAGAGGCCGGACGCATGCCTATCGTGTTGGTAGGAACCGTCGACCAAATCTGTGAAGACCTCATTGCACGCCGCGAAGAGTTCGGTTTTTCCTACATCGTCCTCCACGACATCGACGCCTTCGCCCCCGTAGTAGCCCGCCTCGCCGGCACCTAATCGTTGGTCAGTTTGTCGGCACTGAAATCGGGTTCATTTCTGAACAATAGGCCAATGAACCTATAGGAATCCTTTTCGCCTACGGTTACCGTTAGGCCAGGCAAATGGCCAGTGTGTCGGTTTTTGAGGCAATGATGATGCAGGAGTTAGCGATGAGCGAGAACGGCAGCAACTCAACTGTTCGGGGACTCGACCTCTGCTCTGAGTATTAGAGCGATGAGTACGAAGTCTTCACCTCGCTACGTTCCTCGCCATGCTGCGAAAAAATTGGCGGGTAACTCAAAAAATAACTTTGACTTTCTGCGTCTGTTTTTTTCGGTTCTAGTAATTTTGTCTCATAGTTATCCGTTGCTTTATGGTGACAATGATCGGGAGCCGTTAATGCGACTTTCCGGCCAAATGACCTTGGGCTCAGTTTCTGTAGACATGTTCTTTATCATGAGTGGGTACTTGATAGCCACGAGCTGGAATAACACTAGAAGTGTTCGAATTTTTGCAATGAAACGACTTCGCAGAATTTACCCGGGGCTTTTCATGGTGAATTTTCTGTGTTTCGCGATATTGGCACCGATTGTTTCACCAGCGCACTTCGGAATTTTCACGCCCAAGCGGATCGCTAAATTCTTCTTGAACACCGCTCGCCTTCATGGAATCGGAGAGGTTCCGGTATTTGCCGACCTTCCGTGGAAAGGCGTAGTGAACGGATCGCTTTGGTCGATACCGTTCGAAGCTTGGTGCTACGTGGGAGTGGTCTTGCTTGGAGTCTCGTTGGTGATTCGAAAAAAGACTTTCGTGACTGCAGTTTTTGTGGCGTCGTTGGTGCTGAGCATTTTTGTGAGCTACCGCGGGATTACACCGAACGGGCTGTTTTTGGAAGGCATCATTGGGTCTGCGGAAGCATGGGTGCGTTTGCTGCCCTATTTTTTGGTAGGAATAGTATATAGATTATATAAAGATGAAATTCAAAAGTGGCCAAACTACTTGGTTCCATCGCTAGGTCTCATAGCGTTGTCGTGTTTTGTGAAAGCTGGACTAACGCTTACGCTCCCGACCCTTGGTGCCTACTGCTTGTTCGCCTTTGCTAATAAACCGGTAAAGTATTTAAAGGATTGCGCCAAAAAGGGTGACTTCTCCTACGGAATCTATCTTTACGCTTTTCCGGTACAACAAACGCTTATTCATTTGTACAAGGGGTGGAACCCGATCACCCTGTTTGTCGTGGCTCTCGTTCTGTCTTTTGGTTTCGGTTTTCTGAGTTGGCATCTCATCGAAAGTCGGTTCATCTCGAAGCGCAAGACCAGTGACGTGCCGGTGTCTCCGGTGCCGCCAGTTCGAGAAAGGGTTGAAGCCCCAGTGTGGATGAGCTTTGAGCAGAAGAGCCGGCTTTCGTAAATAATTTTGGGCTCGGACGCCGTGGGTTTTAGTGAGATAACTGCGCTGGTTGGCGCAGGTGTCATTCGGGTTGTTTCGCTTCTCAAGATGCGCTGGCCCGGCTGGTGGATGCCACGATTGATGGAACCCTTGACGGGTTTTGCGAGCTTTTGAGCTTCAGCTTCTTTGCGCGTTTGAAAGTGCCGCTCGCTCGAGTGAAACTGCACCGCAGGATCTTGATACTGGCTTGAGCTTTAGCGAGAAAACAACGAAGCTCGTGCGGCACAATCAAGCCCGGTCCTTGGGCCGGGAATGATTGGTGGTTCATTGGTGAATGTTGAGTCAATCGACCTATTGGACTTGGAGTGGCGATCCGATACCGTGATACTTCGTTGCTCGAGCCATGGGGGTCGAGCTCTAGTGGCGGGATCGTGGTTCATGCGCACATATACGCAGGTTTCAGGCGGGATTTTTGGTCGAATGACCGACATCGCTCGGCTCTACAAAGTACGAACTCGAAACGTTCAAGAAAATGTGGACATGACCAAAGCTCAGGTCTCAGCATCTGCCGAGTGCTACGCCAAGTACACCGCTGCTCCCCTCGTCGACCGTGATGTTTTGGTTGTGGGTGTAGGACAAACCCAGCGTGAAGCCACGGGCCTGGGCATGAAGAACCGGGTGGTGGGGATCGACCTTGACGTTATTCCGCAAGGTTGGCATCCAGGGCAATACGTACGCTTGCTGAAGCAAAACGGTGGCATGCGGTTTGCGAAAACCGTTGGCCGAAAACTACTGGGGATCGATTCAAACTTGTCTCGTCAGTTAGCGCTTGGCTTTGGAACGACCAAAAAGCCCACGGTCAAGCTTTTGCAAATGAACGCCGCAGATATGCGTCTTGCCTCAAACACCTTCGACTTTGTGTACTCGTTTTCGGTGTTTGAACACCTTGACGACCCGAAGAAAGTGTTGAGCGAGGTAATCCGAGTGCTCAAGCCAGGAGGGGTTCTGCAAGTAAGCACTCATGTCTATTCAAGCGAAGGTGGCTGTCACGATTTGCGAATCTTTGCTGGTGATCGGCAGGCGATTCCTCTGTGGGCACAGCTGCGCCCTTCGGTGAAGCACACGGTTCTAGAAAGTTGTTATATGAATAAGTGGAGGGCTGCCCAATGGCGAGAACTCTTCGCGGAAT
>JAYTWN010000049.1:0-11197 GCA_043743435.1 Acidimicrobiia bacterium | reverse complement strand
CAACCACAGCAACATCATCACCATCTTGAACATTGTTGCTGTTCGTATCCAACCAAACAGTGTCACCAATCGACGCACGAACCGGAACAGCAGTAGTCGGAACAACAGTCGTAGCAGGAACCGTCGTACTCGACGCAGGAACCGTCGTACTCGACGCAGGAACCGTCGTACTCGACGCAGGAACCGTCGTACTCGACGCAGGAACCGTCGTAGTCGACGCAGGAACCGTCGTACTCGACGCAGGAACCGTCGTAGTCGTTGCAGGAACCGTCGTAGTGGTTACAGGAGCCGGAACCCATCCAAAGTCGACGGTGTCGTTGTTCTCACCTGAAGCCAGTGGAATCGGGCCGCTCTCTGATTGCGAATCGGAGATCCGAACTCCATCCGAATCGAGGGTGTCGTTGCCAACGTTGGCCTTCGCTGGGGTAACGGTCGACAAGTCAGGACGAGTGACTCGAACTGAGTAGGTTCCTGCAGCAAGGCCAATGAAGCTGTATGCCCCATCTGGACCCGTTGTGGCCGTGCGGATGACCTGACCGTTTTGGATCAACTCAACCCTGGCCTTATCGACCCCAGAATCACCGGTATCAAACGTGCCGTTGTCATTCGCATCAACAAACACAAAGTTGCCAATGGAGCCCAAAGCGGGCGCGATCGTGGTCGTCGTAGTGGTTGACGATGATGTCGTGGTCGTGGTCGGCTCTACGACTCCACCCTTTTTAAATCCAAAGTCATAGGTGTTATCAACTCCGGGCTTGGTGGTTCCTGCGGCGATGATCGCGGTTCCGCTGTCGGTTCCGTTGGAATCAACCTCAATCCCTCCTACTCCAACGATCGTTGGGGCGTATCCCGCAAGGGACCCGCCTGCCCCGAGCTGGCTCTTGTCGATGGAAAGTACAAAGCTCTTTCCAGACTCGAGGCAGCGGAACTCGTATTGACCAGATGAGTCGGTGGTGGCTGAAGTGGCCACGCCCGGAGCATTGGTCCCGTTGCAGCCATCGCTTGTAACTAGCGGTCCAGTGGTGCTGGAAATAGTGATTACAACATTTGGGATACCGGGCTCGCCTGCATCTTGGATGCCGTTGCCGTTGATGTCGTCCCAGATTCGATTTCCGATGGCCGTGAGCTCGGTGTTCGAAATGTCGACAATCGCACCAATTTCATTCACTTTGCCGAATGCGGCGAGGTTGGCCTCACCACCGTTGGTGAATTGTGTCCTCATGCCAGTACCGATTCCACGGCCATCGCTGAGCTTGGCTGGGATGTTCGAATACTCGACCCGATACGGACCGGCCGCGGCAACCTCAAGACTCCATTGGCCAAGCGCGTTGGTTGTTGCGCTTTGCACCGCACCGTTTGGAGCGGTCACGGTAACGGTTACGCCAGCAAGACCGATCTCGTCGGTCAAAGGAACGCCAGGAGTGAGAATCTGAATGCCGTCTGGAAAAATATCTAAGAAGGCCCGACCGTTTACAACGGTCGAGGCGATGGCCCCTGAGCTAACGCCCGGGATGAGTCCTGCGAAGCCCGAACCGAGCATCAAGGACGCGCCGGTAACCACTGCTGCCAGTGATCGCCTGCGACGAAGTACGGATTGTCGAGTGTTTCGACTGGGGGTGGAAAGGTTGGTCGCCATCTGCCTGTTACCTCGTTAGAAGTAGTTGAACGCCCGCACAGTTGCGGACGCACGTTCATTTTTGACCACGGAGTGTGCTCAGCGCAAATAAATTCACACTTTTAGCGCTCAAATGGGTTAAATGACCTAGTCCTTTCGACGCATACGTACGTCGGACTAGGAGAACTACGCACGCCCAGGGGAAGGGGGCTTGCTGGGTGCGCACCCGGGGGAAGGGGATTCAAAACAGAATCTCGGCACGTGAACACCCCAAGAGCGCAACCGAAGAAGCACTCAGAGTTGAGTAGATCTTCAAGCGTGATACGCCTACGCCCAGTTGTCAAGCAGGGTTCCAAAAACACAGAGCGTGAGATAGGGGGCATCCCCAGAGTTACCGCCCCTAACCGTCAGTTACTACTCTGCGCGCGCAAACTCGTTCGACGCACCGATCCGAATTGGTGACGATGCCCCCACCGTCGCGCCGATTGGACGGGATTAGAGGCTCCACGCTTCGGTAACCGTTAGCCGCAAGCTGAGCGCCTGTGAACTCAGCAGTCGTAGTTGTCTTTGCGTCCACGTACGAGGCCCGCGAAGCCAAGACCCATGAGCAGCAGCCCAACACCCTGTAGCCCATGAGACGTAGCTTCCGAACCGGTAAATGCCGGCGTCTGTCCCGGTGCGGGCAACGGCGTGATCTCATTCCCCAAGACCTTGACGGGCTTGACCGACGTTGTCGGCGTGGTAGTTGGCGCTGTGGTCGTGACTGGCGGTGCCGAGGTAGTTGAGGGTGGGGTCGTGGGGATGACCGTTGGGATAGCCGGAAGGGTTGTCGTAGAGGTAACGGGTACGAAGATAAATGTGAGCGTCGTGGTTGTAGATGGGCTCGAAGTTGTGGTGGTCGTCGTAGGAGCAACGGTTGTCGTAGCTGCAGGAACCGTTGTCGTGGTCGCAGGAACCGATGTGGTGGTCGCAGGAACCGTTGTCGTGGTCTTTGGAACCGTTGTCGTGACCGCAAGAACCATTGTCGTGACCGCAAGAATCGTCGTTGGTGGCGTTGTAGTAGTGGACACCTGCCCTGTTGTCGTCGTCACCGGAATCGTTGTAGAAGTAGGCGCAGAGGTCGTCGTTGGTGGCGTTGTAGTAGTTGAAGTCGTAGTGGTGTCTGATGGGAAGGACGTCGTGGTCGTATCCCAAAGCACCGTTGTAGTTGTCGTCGGAGTAAGCGTCGTAGACGTAGTTGCTGGCACCGTCGTCGTAGTCGTGTCCCAAACCTCAGTCGTTGTAGTTACCGGAACCGTGGTCGTCGTCCAATCACAAATGGTGGTCGTAGGACCCCAAGTCGTCGTTGTAGTGGTCTCCGCGGCGGCAGTAGTCGTGGTATTTCCAGTGCCAGTCTTTGTAAAACCGAAGTCGTACGTCATATCGAAACCATTAATGGTCACGCCTGATCCAATGATCGCCACACCCCGATCGATGCCGTTGGAGTCCAACGTGATGTCTCCACCCGCACCGCTAATCGTTGCGTTGTATCCCTCAAGTGGACCGCCGGCAGCCAGCTGGCTTTTGTCGATCGAAAGCGTGAACCCCTTACCCGCGTCGAGACAAACAAACTGGTAGAGACCTTGATCATCGGTCGTCACCGTTGTTGCCACACCATCGCCGGTCTTTCCGTTGCATCCACCAGCTGTGCGCAGGGGACCTGTTGGGCTACTGATCGTGATAACCACGTTGGGGATTCCAGGCTCGCCAGCATCTTGGATTCCGTTCGAGTTGAGGTCGTCCCACACTCGATTGCCAATACCAACCAGGTCAACGTCGGTGATGTCAACGATGAAGCCCAAAGCGTCGACCTTGCCAAATGCACCGAACTTCGTAAGCCCACCGTTGTTGAATTGCAGCGACCCTGCACGATTTGAACCATCGGTGAGCTTTGCTGGCAGCCCGGTGTACTGAATACGGAATGGGCCAGGCAAGTCTGTGTTGACGACCCAGTCTCCAATCTCGTTGGTCTTGGTTACTACCGTGGCTCCGGAGCTTGCGGTCACCGTCACGGTCGCATTTGGTATTCCAACTTCGTTGTAGAGAGCCTCCGCACTTGGGCTCTGCAACCCATCCCCATTGAGATCAATAAATGCTCGCCCATTGATAAGCGTGGAAGCGTTCGCCCCTGAACTGAAACCCGGAATGAGCCGAACAAACCCCGAACCCAAAACGAAAGACGCACCAACAACAACCGAAGTCAACGCACGTCGCTGACGGAGTGTTGATCGTCGGATATTTCGACCAGCAGAAGCGGAGTTCGTTGCCATTTTCATTCCCTGTGCAAGTTGAGTGAGCATTCGTACAGTTACGAGCGTTCCTTCATTTTGAACACGGAGTGTGCTGAATGCAACTAATTTCCCAATATATGCGGGATATTCGCCTATTTAGAGTGAGAAAACCTGATTTCACCTCTTCTCAAGCACTCCCCTTCAAGCACTTCCCTTCAAGCACTCCCCTTCAAGCACTTCCCTTCAAGCACTTCCCTTCAAGCACTTTTGTTTCAGGCACTTCCTTTCAAGCACTTCGCAGCACCGTGAGATCACACCGCTGCGGTTGGATCGGTTGGGAAAGCAAAGTCAAATCTCAAGCCTCCGTGGCCATCATCGTCGGCGGTAACGGTTCCGCCTTCCGGGAAGCGACCCGACAGCAGTTCCTTGGCTAGAGGATCGGCGATCATGCGCTGGATCACTCGCTTCAACGGGCGAGCACCGTAGGCAGGATCGAAACCGGCGTCGGCGATCACTACTTTGGCAGCATCGGAAAGCACTAAGTCAAGCTTGCGAACCGCCATGCGAACTCGGAGGTGTTCAAGTTGCACTTCGACAATGGCGGCCAGATCACTGCGCTCAAGGGACCGGAATCGCACAATCTCGTCGATCCGGTTTACGAACTCAGGTCGGAAGAAGTCCAACGGCTCACCGGGAATATTCGACGTCATAATTAACACGACGTTGGTAAAGTTCACGGTTCGGCCCTGACCGTCGGTAAGTCGGCCGTCATCGAGAAGCTGGAGCAGCACACCAAATACGTCGGGATGGGCCTTTTCCACCTCGTCGAGCAGCATTACCGCATAAGGACGGCGACGGATGGCCTCCGTCAGCTGACCACCTTCGCCATACCCGACGTACCCGGGCGGGGCACCGATCAAACGGGAGACGGAATGCTTCTCCATGTATTCGCTCATATCAATACGAACCATGGAGCGTTCATCGTCGAACAGGAACTGCGCGAGAGTTCGGGCTAGCTCGGTTTTGCCCACGCCGGTGGGGCCGAGGAAGAGGAACGAGCCAATCGGTCGGTTGGGGTCACTCAACCCGGCACGGGACCTGCGAATGGCATTGGCGACGGAGGTGACCGCGGCGTCCTGGCCGATGACCCGATCGTGGAGCACGTCTTCCATACGAATCAGCTTGGAAGATTCGCCTTCGAGCAGTTTGCTGACGGGGATGCCTGTGGACTTAGCCACGACTTCAGCGATGTCTTCGGCGTCGACCTCTTCTTTGAGCATGCGGTTGCCGCCCAATTCGTCGAGCATGGTGGTGGCTTCGTGCAGGGCTCGTTCAGCGTCTGGGATTTGGCCGTAACGAATTTCCGATGCCCGACCAAGATCGCCGGTTCGTTCCGCTTCGTGGGCGGCGGCCCGGTAGGTGTCGAGTCGTTCGGTGAAGCCGCGGATCACCGCGATGGCAGTTTTTTCCCGATCCCAATGGGCCCGCATACCGTCGGACTGCTCGCGGAGGTCAGCGAGTTCCTTCTCGAGATTGCTAAGCCGTTCGACGGAGGCGGCGTCGGTTTCCTTGGCCAGAGCGACTTTTTCTATTTCGAGCTGAATCATCCGGCGCTCAACCACATCGATCTCGGTGGGGACAGAATCGATTTCGATACGCAATCGTGACGCCGCTTCGTCGATCAAGTCGATGGCCTTGTCGGGGAGAAAGCGCGCTGTTATATAACGACTCGAAAGTGAGGCGGCCGCGACGAGAGCCGAATCTTGAATACGCACGCCGTGGTGGACCTCATAGCGTTCCTTTAGGCCGCGCAAAATGGCCACGGTGGCTTCCACGCTGGGCTCGCCGACGTAGACCTGTTGGAAGCGTCGTTCCAATGCAGGGTCTTTTTCGATGTGTTTGCGGAACTCGTCGAGCGTGGTTGCGCCAATCATTCGCAGCTCGCCCCGGGCCAGCATGGGTTTGATCATGTTCCCGGCGTCCATTGCCCCTTCGCCGGTTGCGCCCGCACCCACGATGGTGTGCAACTCATCAATGAAGGTGATCACTTCGCCGTTGGAGTCACTGATCTCTTTGAGGACGGCTTTGAGGCGTTCTTCGAATTCACCACGATATTTCGCTCCAGCGACCATGGCACTGAGATCGAGCGATATCAATCGGCGGTTTTTAAGGCTTTCTGGAACGTCACCGTCGACGATTCTGCGGGCAAGTCCTTCGACGATGGCGGTTTTGCCGACGCCTGGTTCACCGATCAGGACGGGGTTGTTTTTGGTTCTGCGGGCCAGCACTTGGATGGTTCGGCGAATTTCTTCGTCGCGGCCGATAACCGGGTCAAGTTTGCCTTTGCGCGCTTCCTCGGTGAGATCGCGCCCGTACTTTTCAAGTGCCTGGTAGCTGTCCTCAGGATTTTGGCTGGTGACCCGATGGGATCCGCGGATGGCTTGGAGCCCGGCCAGAAGATCTTCTCGCGACACCCCAATGGTTTTATGCATCGCCAGCAAAAGGTGCTCGGCCGACAGGTATTGATCGGTGAGTTGGTTTTTCTCGACTTCGGCGGCTTCGAGAATGTCGCGGAGTTTGCGGCCCACTTGCGATTCGCCGCCATGGGCTCTTGGCAGTTTCGCAATGGCTTCTGCGGCCGCGTTTCTCAACGGTAGATCCGGGACTCCCACTCGGTTAAGCAGGGGCAGAACCAAACTGCCCTCTTGGCCGAGCATGGCCATGAGCAGGTGGTCCGGGGTGACCTCAGGATTCGCACGCGCCTTCGCATCGCTGACCGCCGCGTTAAACGCTTCTTGGGTCTTTAGTGTCCAGGTATTCGGGTCTAACGCCATGATTTGCCTCGTTGATTGTCGTGTTTCACTGTGTTGTTCCCATCAGTGTTGTTCCCATCAGCCACCCGGAGCACCTACCCCGACTGCAAAGGTTCCAAACTTCGAGCCAGATTTCTTTCAGTCATTCGAGCATGTTGTCTTTCCCTCTTTGAAAGTCCGGACTCGGGACAAATCTTGAAAAGTCGCTCCGCCTCCATGCTTCGACGAGGACAGCGACGCGTTCTGGGTTTTTCGGCCCCGGAAAGGACCCGCCCCGGTAAAGCCCACGCTTCCTAGATTCGGCGGCCGAACGGGTCTAAGCGCACCGGGAGGTTGCCGAAGGGGACGAGATCGCGACGGTATTGGCGGTGCGCGTCTTCTACGGCAGCGCGAATTTGTGCTTGGGTGGCGGCGAGTTCGGCTCGGAGGTTTTGGACTTCGTCTTCAAGTTCCATGACCCGTCGAACGCCTTCGATATTGAGCCCGGCGTTGGTGAGTTCCGCGATGCGGTGGAGGCGGGCGATATCACGTTGTGAATAGCGGCGGCTACCCCCATCGGTGCGCGAGGGTTCCAGCAGTCCCTTTCGCTCGTAGATACGGAGCGTTTGGGGGTGCATGCCGGCAAGTTCAGCGGCCACGGAGATAACAAAAACCGCTCGGGTCGACTGGATGGATATGCGGATTTCGTTGGGGTTGGAATCGTAGATCATCTGAAGCCTCCTTCGTTGTTCATTCTCTACGTTTCATTGATCACTGTCGACTTTGCTACGGCTTCACGGAAGGTTTGTTCGTACCGTTAGTACGTGTGCAAAGCAACAAGCGACGCCGAGTTTGGTTGATTGGGACGGAGCCAAATTTGTGAAGCGTGAAGCCGACCGGGGTCCCCGCTCGCGGGGTGGTCATCTTGCGAAGCAAATTTTGGAGCAGTCCCACCCAACCAAACGCTCATCAGATGCCCAAATGTTTACGAGGGTTGAACTCGCTTTGCGCAGCTTGGAGTGCAGTAATCGCCGCGCGCTCGGCATCGGAAAGTTGGGTGGGAACAAGCACTTCTACCGTTACCAAAAGATCACCGTTACCACCCGTGACCGCAGCGCCTTTACCACGTACACGTAGGGTTTGGCCCGACTTGGTTCCCGGAGCAATTCTGAGCTGCACTGGGGATTCCATCGTAGGCACGCTTATCGTTGCGCCAAGGGCGGCTTCAGGGAAGGTCACCGGAAGAACGAGGGTGAGATCCTTACCCTTGCGACCAAAGATCGAGTGACCTTGCACCCGGACGGTTACGTAGAGGTCGCCCGGAGGACCCCCATTGAAGCCAATACCACCACGATTTTTGAGGCGTATCTTTTGACCATCCTCAACACCACCAGGAATGCGGACATTAACCGTGCGAGTTTTGCGTTCACTTCCCGAACCCCGACAACTCGGGCAGGGGCGCTCGATACGCATACCCGTGCCGCTACAGCTTTGGCAGGGTTGACTGAAGTTGAAGAAACCCTGGTTGGAATCAACGGTGCCTTTGCCGCCACAACCCGAACAGATTGTTGAAGTGGTTCCGGGAGCCGCACCGGTGGCGTTGCAGGTTTCACATGGGCCATCACCAAGCAAGGTGACGGATGTGGTTACGCCGGCAATAGAATCTTCGAACGACAAATTCAGCGAAGTTTCTTGATCGTCGCCACGTTTGGGAGCATTGGGATTTTTGCGACCGCGTTGCCCACCGCCACCGCTGCGGCCACCAAAAAGGCCACCGAGCAGGTCGCTAATGTCGGCACCTTGGCTGAAGCCGGCCCCAGGATTGAAACCGCCACCACCACGAGCACCGGGAGGCATCGAGCGAACTTCGTCATAGGACTTGCGCTTATCGGCATCCGACAACACGGCATAGGCCGCGCTGATTTCCTTGAACTTGTCTTCGCGACCCGGGTGAGAGTCGGGATGGTTTTCTTTGGCCAACTTTCGGTAAGCCTTGGTTACTTCCGTTTCGGTTGCTGAATCTTTGATACCGAGCGTTTTGTAATAGTCCTTCTCGAACCATTCACGTTGTGGTTGTGCCATTTGAATCCCCTCCCATCTCTGCGTAATGGGTGCTGTGGTTTACGTAATTGGCTGACCCAGGATCCCGAGATCCCAATTTCAGCAAGTTAGGCATTCGATCTTTGAGATGCCAATGTCGCCCACTAAGTCTCTTTTTCTCACAAGCAATGAGAAAAACGGTGATGGTGGGCGACATTTCAGCACCGCATCGGCCTTCGCCTTTCAGTTACCCGCGGACCTTGACCATTGCTGGACGGATCACTCGAGTTTTCCAGCCATAGCCAGCACGCAGAACCTCGGTGACGATCGGGCCACCTTCGGTTCCGTCTCCATCTTCGTGCATCACTGCGTCGGCCAGGTTGGGATCGAATGCTTCTCCGATTGGAGCGTGCCGTTCGAGTCCTTCGCCTTCCAACGCGCTCAGCAGCGAGTCATGCATTTTGGCTAGTGGTGATGCATCGGGGTCGGCCTCATGAGCCAACGCCAATTCAAAGTTGTCGAGAACTGGCAGCAACTTGTTCACCAATTTCTCGGTGGCCTTATCAGCGGCAGCATCGGAATCGCGAGCGACCCGCTTGCGGTAATTGTCGAAATCGGCTTGAAGCCGGCGGAGCGAATCGAGAAAATCGTCGCGCTCCGCCAACACACGGGCGTACTCTGAACCATCGACCGGGTCCATGGCAACCATGGCAGCTAGATCCAGATCGTCTCCAGCACCAGCTTCTTGAGCTGGAATCTGCTCAGCGGTTGGTTCGGAGCCGGGTGGATTTTGATCGACGTTGTCGTCGTCAACAGAAGACATTAGTACGCGCGCTTACTTCTCGTCGACGATTTCAGCGTCAACAATGTCATCGTCGCTGGGGCGTGAAGAATCGCTAGATCCACCAGCCGACGCACCACCTTCAGAACCACCAGCGGCTTGGGCCGAAGCAGCAGCCTGCTCGTAGAGCTTCTGACCAGCTGCCTGGCCAGCGGTTCCGAGTTCTTCGGTGGCACGCTTGATGGCTTCGATGTCGGAACCGCCGAGGGCTTCTTTCAACGTGGCAACGGCAGCTTCGAGGCGGGTCTTGTCATCCTCGGCCAACTTGTCACCATTATCGCGGAGCATCTTCTCGATTTGGTACACCTGCGAATCGCCCTGGTTGCGAGTCTCGGCCTCTTCCTTGCGAGCACGATCCTCTTCAGCGTGCGCTTCGGCATCCTTGATCATGGAGCTGATGTCATCTTTTGACATCGAGGATTGACCGGTAATGGTCATCGACTGCTCTTTGGACGTAGCGCGATCTTTGGCTGAAACGTGGACGATACCGTTGGCATCAATGTCGAAGGTGACCTCAATTTGGGGCACACCCTGCGGGGCAGGCGGCAGATCAACAAGTTGGAACTTTCCAAGCGTCTTGTTGTAACTAGCCATTTCGCGCTCGCCCTGCAGCACATGAATTTCCACGCTGGGCTGCATGTCAACCGCAGTGGTGAACACTTCAGTGCGGCGGGTTGGGATCGTGGTGTTTCGCTCGATCAACTTGGTCATCACGCCACCTTTCGTCTCGATGCCGAGGCTGAGCGGGGTGACGTCGAGCAGAAGAACATCCTTCACATCACCCTTGAGTACACCGGCTTGCACCGCTGCACCAATGGCCACAACTTCGTCGGGGTTCACGCTCTTGTTCGGGTCTTTGCCGGTCATCGACTTCACGAGATCCTGCACGGCGGGCATACGGGTTGAACCGCCCACCATAACTACGTGCTGAATGTCGCTCTTGTTCAGGCCAGCATCTTTAATGGCAGCTTCGAAGGGGCCCTTGACCCGATCAAGCAACGCCGAAGTGAGTTCCTGGAACTTGGCGCGGGTAAGCGTCATGTCGAGGTGCTTGGGGCCTTCGGCGGTTGCCGTGATGAAGGGCAGATTGATCTGAGTTTGCTGCTGCTGTGAAAGTTCAATCTTGGCCTTCTCGGCGGCTTCCTTGAGACGCTGCACGGCCATTTTGTCGGCAGCAAGATCTACGCCTTCGGTGTTTTTGAATTCTTTGACGAGCCAGTCCATAACGGCCTGATCCCAATCGTCGCCGCCGAGGTGGGTGTCGCCTGAGGTGGACTTCACTTCGAATACGCCGTCACCAATTTCGAGAACCGAAACGTCGAACGTGCCACCGCCAAGGTCGAACACCAAGATGGTTTGCTCGGCGCCTTCTTTATCGAGACCGTAGGCAAGGGCGGCTGCGGTGGGCTCGTTGATAATACGGAGCACTTCGAGACCGGCAATTTCGCCAGCTTCACGGGTTGCGGTTCGCTGCGCATCATTAAAGTACGCGGGCACGGTGATCACGGCCTGGGTGACGGTATCGCCCAGGTATGCCTCGGCATCACGCTTGAGCTTCATGAGCACGCGAGCGCTGATGGCTTGGGAGTTGTACTTCTTGCCGTCAATATCGATCGACCAGTTTTCGCCGATGTGGCGC
>JAYTWN010000048.1:0-2549 GCA_043743435.1 Acidimicrobiia bacterium | reverse complement strand
GCCGTGTTGACCTGTCCGCCGCCGAGTTTCGCGCAGTAAATCCCGTTGGGTGTACCGGCAACAATGCCTGTGGGGTCTTCGTGGCCTGCCATCAAATACGTGTTGGTCATTCGCACAATTGGTAAGTGCTGATACGACTGTCGACGACCATTTCCGCTCGGTGCGTGAGCAGACTTTTTGGCGTGACGGAGGTCCCACATGTAATCGGTGAGAATGCCATCTTCGATCAACACATTGCGACGAGTTGCATTGCCCTCATCGTCAATCGCGCTGGTACCCCATTCGCGTGCATAGGATCCATCGTCGACAATCGTTACGCCCGGAGCCGCTACTCGTTGGCCAACTTTGTTGCGAAACACGCTCGTATCTTTGGCTACCAAATCGGCCTCAAGACCGTGCCCGCAAGCCTCGTGAAACATCGTTCCGCCGGCACCCTTGTCGAGCACGATGGTGACCTTGCCGCTCGGTGCCGGACGTGCTTGCAATTTCGTAAGTGCACGTCGAGCTGCGTTGGCGGCGAGGTACTCCACGTCGTACTCATCGAACAGTTCCCAGCCGATAGTTTTGGCAGCCACGTCGTACCCAGTTTGCATGCCGGTATCGCCGAGCGCCACGCACTGCACCATCAGGCGGGTGCGCGTCACTTCATCGCTGGCCAGTACCCCATCAGTATTGGCCACCAAAATCCGCCGACGAGCGTCGCCATAACCAACCGTTACCTGACGAATCGCTGATCCCGCGGCCCGCGCAGCAGCATCACCACGAAGGAGCATCTCTACCTTGCGGCTCTTGGGTATATCAATCGGCGAGATCATCACTACATGCGGATGCTTCACGCTGCGATTGGTCAACGCCACAGCATTCACGCCCGGCTTGCCGCTCCGAGCCGCTGCCGCAGCAGCACGAGCCGCCGCCATGAGCCCAGCTTCGGAAAGATCGGCAGTATGGGCAAATCCCGTCGTGTCGCCACTAATCACGCGGATGCCCGCGCCGCGTTCACGGCCGGAGGTGAGCTCCTCAACCCGCCCGTCATCAAGCACGGCCGAGGAATTCACCCGATCCTCAGCAAACACCTCGGCGAAATCACCGCCCGTTTTCGAGGCTTCAGCCAGCACCCGAGCCAAAACATCAGGCTCAACCATTGGAGTAGCAGCAGAACTGGCAGTTTTCGTCGTCACAGTGTTGGGCACAGAAGAACTCATCGTCCAAACTTAGATTGCGCTGAAGGCCTAACTCGTGGGTTACGCGCTGAGGCTGTCAAAAACCGTAACGCTCGACCAAAGGTGTTTACAGCGGTCGATAAAGGCCAGGTGGAGCGGACGGACCTGATACGAATCATGCGCGACCACATCAGCAAAAGCCGTGATCAGAGCGACCAGATAGGAGTTGTCGACAACGATTTCCGGGGTAAGCGCTGGAAGTCCGGTCTCGAACAGAGTCAGCCCAGGAATTTGAGCGAGTGTCTTCAAACCCGCAAGCAACTCTTGAGCATCCCCAGGTTGGGCAAGCTCCCGGGGATAGAGGTAGACGTTGTGCGAAAACATGGCTGCTAAGGAGCCGTACTGGATCGAGAGCGGTTGCGCCAGATGTCGATCACGCCTACCCGATCAAGCACCGTGCCCAGGCGAAGGCCAACGGCGAACACCACGAACCCCCCAACTGCGTCGAGGATGTAATGGTTACCGGTTACCACAATGGCAAACAACGTCAGCAGCGGGTAGCCAACCAACACAACTTTGCGCCACACGTGTTTGTGCGCCCAAGGCCAAAACGTGACGGCACACCATGCTGACCAGCCAAAATGCAGTGAAGGCATAGCGGCAAACTGGTTCGAAACTTTGGCGACGGGCCCCGAATCGAAATCCCACGGGGACCCTATGGTCTTGAGCGTGTCAACAAAGCCGTAATGGTGAGGCAGCAAACGCGGCGGCATAAGCGGAAACAAAAAGAACCCAAACAATGCAATGCCGGTCATAAACGCCAAGCCATTGCGAATCACCCGGTACCGGTCGGGCCAGTTGCGGTAACACCACACCAAGGCCCAGATCGTCACCACAAAATGCGCAATGCCGTAATACGCGTTCAGCACTTTCACAAACCACGTTGCGTGAAGAAAAGCTTCCTGGATGGTTTCTTCATGGAACATCGCCGTCCAACGCTCAAACTGGATGACCCGTTTTGCGTTGGTGAAAGCCTGCTTTGTGGCTTCGGTGTTGGAACCCTGGCTGTTACGAACAAGCCAATAAAGACCGTAAAACACACCAACGTACATGCCCTCACGCCATAATCGCAGGGGCGGCCGAACCCGAGCTGGCGGCACTTCGCGTTCTGAAAACACCGTCTCCATCGGCCGCAAACATTAGGTGCCCCAGCCGATCCATGTTCACGCAAATCCGTCGCTCTGCAGTTAGCACGCCCGCCGAAAACTTCGCGACGCACCTCCTCGACCGGTTCCGCCTGCGCCCACCACCACAAATGCCACCGGATTTGTTTGATCATCAAATCCGTCGCATCCCACGCAAACTCTGAAGCGGTCACGAGACGGCGGT